>CALVPC010000007.1 GCA_944350405.1 uncultured Bacilli bacterium | reverse complement strand
GAAAATACTAAAAATGACCACTCCCTAACCTCAATGCAAAAATAAAATAGAAAGTAGAGCAGCAAACTTACTTTCTATTTGCGTTTATTTAAAGCTTCTTTAAATATAGGATCAATTCCACCATAAACACCATTATAATTAATCATCTTATATAAAACATGACCAGGATACTGATTAGCTTCAATTAAACATGGTTCCTTAGGACCAATGCAAACATCCCAACCAATATATCCTAATTCTTTAATCTCTTCAGCAGCATCAATCACTAATTTCTTAACAGCTTCCCATTCTGGAATTTGATACCCTAAAAGCTTAATATTAGTAGTAGGATGTTTAGTATAGTATTTTCTATATTGATCAAAAGCCTCACCTACTATTTTTCCAGTATTTACATCAAGAGGGGCATATATACCATCACTATGAAAATTATCTACTACATTATTATTAGTTCCCATTCTACAAACAGCAGCAATTATTGAAGTAACACCATATTTACTACGTATAGTAACCACTCTTAACGTATTTACAGAAGAAGCATGCAATTTACTCATATCTTTATGTTGCTTTGCAACATCTTCAATTAAAAGTTGATTATTATGTAGAAGTCTATCAAACAATTCTTTTGAGTCTTCCTCACCTATTTTTATTTTTTCAATACCAGTACCACATGTTGCATCAATAGGCTTAACAATAATCTCGTCTCTTTTTTTAATAAATTTTTCAAAATCAGAAAAATTATCCTTATCGATTTTTAAAAATTCTCTATTCAAATACTTCTTAAATTTTTCATTAAACAAAGCTTTATCATCAATATATTTCCAGTACTCTTTCGGATTTAATTTCTTCACATAATTATTATTTTTTCTAATTGTAATAAGAGTACTTCTTTCTTTTCTATTCAATTTATACATATCAAAAAATTCATAATCTACATACCCAGCACCATATAAAATAAAACATATTATCATATCAATAAATATTCTTATTTTAGACTTATTACTTTTTTCACTACATATATTTATTTTAGAACTTAATTTTTCAAAATCAATCTTAAATATCTTTTTTAGAGTATACATAACACTAATAATCTAAAACTTTCTAGACATTATTTCTGCAATTTTTTCAAATACTTCTTTAGCATTATTTTCATTGATTGAAGAATAACCAAGTTCTGACAAAGCTTGTTCCTTAAAACAAGTTAATTCTTGAGTACGACTTAACTGCTCTTCTTTTTTAGCTTCTATTTCTTTTTCCCATTTTTTATGAGACTCTGCTACTTTACTTCTAGAAGCACTACCATTTGTATACAAAGTCATAGCAGAAAACAAAATACCTTCAAATATATATTGCTTTTCTTCATTATAATTATATTCTAGCACTGGTACTTGAGCATTAGTTTTAGCCATATATGCTAAAATATATTTAAGTTCTTCCATTTGTTCCATATTCTGCAAATACATATATAAATATTTCAAAGTAGTATATTCTTCATCCGACTTATTTTCTAGCAATCTATCTTTCAAAAGAGTAAAAATATCCGTTAAAATAGTTTGTTCTTTCTTATTAAGACCTTTTAAATCAGAAATAGATTCCTTATTAAAAATATCAATAATACCCTCATTAATTCTTGCTTCTAAAAGAGAAATATAGTTATCATCTACTTTAATTTTTTTTAATTCATCTTCATTTTCAACCCCAAATAGAATAAGTAATTTATTCTGCTTATCTTTTGGAAGTTCACTAATAGAATCAAGTGCTAAATAATTATAAAGCATTTGACGTGATACTCCTAAATATTTTGCGATGCTTACTTTTGAAATACTAGCTTCATTTATTATTCTACAAGCCTCTTTCATCATATCATCATCTCCCTATAATATAATTTTATCACAAGTGTCAACAATGTCAAGTGTAAATTTATGTAAAGTTAAATAATAAAAAAGTTATGTTTATAATAAATACCATAACTTTTCATTGTTTTTTCTAACTTCTTTAATAATTCCACTACCAAGGCATCGATCTCCATCATACAAAGCACAAACTTGACCAGGAGTAATGCTCTTACCATTAGTATATTTAACTAATAATTCGTCATTATCTAAATATTCTATACTAACAGGAATATCTTTACTTCTATATCTAAATTTAGCTTGACAATTAACTATTTTATCATTTGTATTAAGTACTAGTGTATCTATAATACAACTATCTGAATATAAATAGTCATTATCACTACCTAGAGCAACATATAAAATATTATCATTCAAGTTCTTACCAACTACAAAAAGTCTATCATTAGTTCCACCAACTGCAAGTCCTTTTCGTTGACCAATTGTATAATGCATTAATCCAATATGTTCCCCTAAAACCTCATTAGTTTCAATATTAACTATTTTACCTGGAATATTAGGTAAATAATTTGACAGAAACTGTCTAAAATTCCTTTCACCAATAAAACATATCCCCGTAGAATCTTTTTTATCTTTTGTAACTAAATCATAATCTCTAGCTATCTTTCTAACTTCTTCTTTATTTAAATTTCCAACTGGAAATAATACATTCTTAAGCTGTTCATTAGACAATTGAGATAAAAAATATGACTGATCTTTATTTTCATCTATTCCTTTGTACAAATTACCATTTTCTATTCTCGCATAATGACCAGTTGCCACATAATCAGCACCTAATTTTTTAGCTTCTTTTATAAATAAATCAAATTTTATATATTTATTGCACATAACATCTGGATTAGGAGTTCTCCCCTTCTTTAATTCGTCTAAAAAATAAGTAAATACATAATCCCAATATTCTTTTACAAAATCAATTCTGTGAAGAGTTACACCAAGCTTATCACATACTGCTTTGGCATCATTGTAATCCTCTTCTTGCGTACATATTTGATTATCTAAAGTTGGATTACCTAAAATATCATTATTTACAAGGCTATCCCAGTTTCTCATAAATAAACCTTCAACTTCATAACCTTCATTTTTTAATAATATAAGAGCTACTGAAGAATCAACTCCTCCAGATACCCCAACTATTACTTTTTTCATATACATCACCAACATCGTCTTACATTATATCATAAACTTATAATTTTGTAAAAATTTTTATTACAATTGGATCCACAAAAACTTCAAGCAAAACAACTGCAATCATAACAATAAAAGAAAATAACAAAATCTTAAAATATTTACGAATTTCCTCTTTAATATTAACCTCCTCTTTACCAAAACATAAAGTTATAAATTTATATGATATTTTAATAGCAAAAAAAGTTAATATAAAGAATAGAACCACATAACATATATTTGAAGGAAATAAATAAGCCAAAGTCCCTAAAATACCCTTTACACCATATTTTCCAAAAATACTAGCTATAAAAAAACCAATACTAAACATCTGACAAAAATAAATAAATATAACTGCCACTATTCCAATAACACTTATTCCTAAAATCCAAATTAAAAACACATTAAAAGTATTCTCTAAAAAACTTTCTGTTATAGCATTAAAATAATTATAATTATCCGCAATCGAAAAATAATCAAACATATTAGTCATGGCTAAAGATTTATCACTTTCATTTAAAAAAAAATAGAAAATTATCCCTAATATAATAGCAATAATAGAAAAGGAAACAATAAATATAAACAAATTCTTACTAGTAATTTTAATCTTATTAAACCTCATTACTCTAAATGATCTGTACTTTTTATTTTTTAAATTCATTCTCATATCTATCACCAATAAATTATATTTAAAACAATATAAGAATATTTAAAAAAGAAACTGACAAATTTTTCTATAAAATTGACTATTAATATATATTTTGTTATAATTATATCATATTACTAAAGGAGTGAATTTCATGAATAAAAAACTTCAAAAAATAATTATATTACTAATGATTTTTGGACTTATTGGATCATCCGTAGCAGTATGCTTAACTTATATTATTGGATAAAATATTATTAAAATAAAAAGAATGTTCATAATAATAATGGTGATATTATGGATATTCTTTTTTTATGTATAAAAATTTTTTTAGTAAGAATTATTGACGTAACCTTAGGAACTTTAAGAACAATTATTACAGTAAAAGATAAAGTGTTTTTAGCAAGTGTAATTGGTTTTTTTGAAGTATTAGTATGGTTTTTAATCGCAAAAGAAGCATTAGACACTGAAATAGATAGTATATTTATAGGAATATTTTATGCATTAGGATTCGCAACAGGCACATATATAGGAGGTAAAATTTCAAGAAAAGTAATAAAAGGAAATTTTCTAGTACAAGTAATTACCTCAAAAGCTAGTGAAAAATGGTTACAAGAATTAAGAGAAAATGGATTTGCTGTATCAGTAATGGATATAAGACAAAAAGACGATGATCCAGATAAATATATGTTCTTTATGGAAATAAACAGCTCTGACTTTGATAAATTACATAAAATTATTAAAAAATATGATAAAAAAGCTTTTATAGTAGTTAATGAAAGTAAAACAGTAGTAAATGGCTATTTTGGACAAAAATAAAAGAGTAACCCTACTCTTTTATTTTGCACTTAAAGAAAAATGTTGTACCTTGATTTTTAGAAGAATTAACCCCATATTCAAAGCCATGCTTTTCTAAAACTTCTTTAACTATAGATAAACCTAAACCTGTACCAATATTTTCTCTTTTATGTCTCTTATTAGTTTTAAAATATTTATTCCAAACTAAATCTATATCTTCTTCACTTATACCAAGTCCAGTATCTTTTACATTAACTGTTAAAATATCATCATTTTTTTCCAATAAAATAATAATCTTTTTATCTTCTCCAGTATAATTAATAGCATTAGCAATTAAATTATATATAACTCTTTCAATGTTCTTTTTATCTGCAACAATAAAATAACTAATAGAACTATCAAATACAAAACTATAACCATCATTTTCATAAATAGCAAACCTTTTTATAATATCATTAATAAGTGCTGTAATATCAAAAGTCTCCATCTTAAGTTCTACAGCATTACTTTGTATTTTAGTTAAAACTAAAATATCATTAACTAAAGAATTAAGTCTTTCTGCTTCATCAATAATTACGTTCAAATCTCTTTCACGCTTTTTCTTGTTATTATAGTTTAAATCTTTAGCTGAAGATGCATAAGCTTCAATCATTGTAAGTGGAGTTTTCAAATCATGACTAATATTAGCTAGAAACTCTCTCCTTAATTCTTCAGACACCTTAAGCTCTTTTACTGCATGATTTAACGTATCAGCAAGTTCTTTAAGTTCGTATACCTCTGTATCAGAATTAAATATAACATCATAATCCTTTTTTGATATTTTGTTAGCAGAATTATTTATTTTAACAATAGGATCGGCAAGTCTTTTAGAAAAAAAATAAGAAATAATAAAAGACAGAAGCAAAACTATAAGAACAACATATAAAAATTGACTTTTTAATAAATTTATACTTTTATCAATTGGTTCAAGAGAAGCATTAGCAAAAATATATACATTATCATTAATCTTTTTACCATATACTAATGATTTATTATGATATACATTATTTATAAATTCTACTTTCATAGAATTTTTATCACTACTCATAAAATCATTTTGAATAGCAACTAATGCTACATTATTCTTACTAGAACAATGCTTATAATAATTAGAAGAATAAATAACATTACCCTCTGAAACAACTTGAATACATAATTCATTATTTAATGATATATTATTTAAATATTCAATAATATTATCATTACTGTAATTTTTCTCAATATCATTAATAGCAGAACTAAGCATATTAGATTGATCTATTTTATAATACGTATTTAAAAATAAAATTTGAAAGAAAAATAAAAAGCTTAAAATAATTGCTGAAAATATTAAAAAATAAATTAATAAATTAGCTCTTAAACTTCTAGTCCTTAATTTCAATTTTATATCCTACCCCATGGACTGTTTTAATAAGATCACGATATTTCCCTAAATTATTTCTAAGCATTTTTATATGTGTATCAATAGTTCTATCATCGCCATAAAAATCATAACCCCAAACTTTATTTAAAAGTTGTTCTCTAGATAGTGCAATATTCTTATTTTCCACTAAATATAATAACAAATTATATTCCTTTGGCGTAAGAGATACTTCTTCATCATCAATAAACACAGAATGTCCTTTGTTATCAATTAGTAAATCTTCATATTTAAAAACATCATTACAATTAGAAGAATTTCTTTTTAATACTGCTTTAATTCTAGCCATAAGCTCTTTTGGAGAAAAAGGTTTAGTTAAATAATCATCAACGCCTAAATTAAATCCTAATAATTTATCAGCCTCTTCACTTCTAGCAGATAAAATAATAGTAGGTATATTTTTTAAAGCTTTTATCTCGCTATAAGCAGAATAACCATCCAGTTTAGGCATCATCAAATCAAGTATAATAATATCATATTCATTATCCTTAACTTTTTCGATAGCAACAAGGCCATTTTCAGCTTCGTCAGTACTATACCCTTCACTATTACAATATTCCTTTATTATATTTCTAATTAGTTCCTCATCGTCTACTATCAATACTTTCATAACTTCCTCCAAATATATATTAAAAAATAAATTTTATAAACAAAAAAATGAAAGAGGTACTGAGTATATATTAAAGATATGGATTAGATAAGATTTAGAATATATAGATAAGCATATTCCCTCTTTCACTTAAATTCTAATTTCTTTTTTTGAAAACAAAAAGAAAATTTTATGAAGTTTTTGTGAAAACTAATTTTCTAGCAATTCCTTTCTCATAATTAGAATTATCTTTTTCATAATCAATAATAGCATTATCTGTACCATTTTCAATACCATGTTCTAATCCAAGTAAATATTCATCTTTATATTGACCATTATAAATATTTTTTAAAGAATTATATACTTCAACATCAGGAATACTATTATCACCAGTATTAACTATATAATTAGTTCTATAATAACTACTATCATAACCAAGTAAATATCCAGCATCATAATATGACATATCTTCATCAAAAGCATAACCATAACTATTTAGTAATGTCTCAAGATCAATAGTATCATTATTAAAAGTTTTTACTAAAGTATCCGCAGAATATGCAATAGAAGAAACTGCAATCGCAGCACCTATTGTAATAGCCATCATACTTTTCCCCTTAGACTTCTTTTTATTTTTTACTACTTCTTTCATACTACACCTCTATATATAATTATAATATTATTTTAAAAAAATTACCACATTAAAAATAAAAAAGAGTGAGAAAACTCACTCTAACTTTCAGATTCTTCTAACATATTGGTAATTAATATACCATATCCCTTATGAGGATCATCAACCACTACGTGGGTAACCGCACCAACTAATTTATCATCTTGAATAATAGGAGAACCACTCATACCTTGTACTATACCATTACCAGTTTTAAGCAATAATTCATCAGTTACTTCAAATAATATGTTTTTGGTAGAATGAGTACTATCAACATTTAAAATATTTATTTTAAATAATTGCTTCTTATCACCATTTATAACTGTTTGGATATAAGCTTCTCCCGTTTTAATATCATTAGAAACTGAAATTAAATTAGTGGTACTTATATTACCATTATAATCACCATAAATACCAGTTTCATCATTTTTATCTATCGTTCCGAATATTGTACTTTGATCATAAGTCGCATTCTTTTCACCAACTTTACCTCTATCAGCTTTTTCAATTGATGTTACATCTGACTTAAAAATTTTACCATCCTTTATCTCAAATTTAACTCCTGTATTTTGTTCTAATATTTCATGACCTAAAGCACCAAATCTATTTGTCTCTGGATCAATAAAGGTTAAAGTCCCTATACCAACTATACTATCTTTAACATATATCCCTGTCTTATATACATTATCGCTTTCAACTAAATTTAAAGTAGTAGTTTTAACTTCTGTACCACGTTTATATGTTATTTTTAGAGAACTTTTATTACTAAATTTTTTTGATAGATCAGCAATCCCTTGAATTGCAGTGTCATCTACCTTTTGAATAAAATCTCCAATTTTAAGACCTGCTTTTCTACCAGGTGAAGAACCATTAACATCATAAAAACCTACAACAAGAACACTATCAGACTTAACTTCAATACCTATATTTTCTCCACCTAATATGACCTCATTTGAATAAGCATAAGTTGAAGTTGGTATAATAATAAGGGAAAGTAAAAGAATCATCAATAGTTTGTTTTTAAAATTTTTAAAAAACATTTAATCAACTCCTTAAACAAACTACATTATTATTATTCTCTTATATTAAAATATTATATTAATTAAAATTTGGTAATTAAAATAATATTCGCATAAATGATCTGTAAATAAAACTACTTAACAACTTAACAAAATATTAAAATATTGTTTGATTGACAATTTTCTTTTATTATTCATAATTCACTTCATATTCAATTTCAAACACTTAAAAATTAATATTTACTTTAATATGAAGAATATGATATACTTGTAATAAATAGTAACAAGGAGGAGTATAAGTAAAATTTGAAATTTTACTTATTTTATTAGGTTTTATGAAAGTAACAATTTTAGGAACAGGAGCATATGGATTAGCACTTGCTTCGATAGCACACAAAAATAAGTGTACTGTAACTTTATGGACGCCATATAAACACGAAATTGAAAATATGATAAAAACAAGAGAGAACAAATTAAAACTTCCTGGATATATTATTCCTGAGGATATTTGTATAACTAACAATATAAAAATGTCTATTGATAATAGTGATTTAATAATTATAGCAACTCCTACAGAAGCAATCAAAGATATAGCAAAAAAATTAAAGCCTATTATCAAAAGCAATCAATTAATTTGCATTGCATCTAAAGGGATTGAAGAAACAACTTGTAAGTTTGCCTTTGACATTCTAGAAAAAGCTCTTCATACTAATAATATTTCTATAATATCAGGAGGAGCATTTGCAATAGATATTATCAAAGAAGTTCCAATTGGATTATCTGTTGCAATCAAAGACTATAGCAATAAAGAAATAATTGAAAAAGTATTAAAAAATAGCTTTATAAAACTGCGTTTTAATAATGATATTATAGGAACAGAAATATGTGGTGCCGTTAAGAATATTGTTGCAATTGCAGCCGGAATAATTGAAGGATTAAATCTTCCTGAATCTTCTAAAGCAATGTTTATAACTGAAGCACTAAATGATATTAAAAATTTAATTTCTCTATTAGATGGAAACAAAAATACCATTATGTCTTTCGCAGGATTTGGAGACATATTATTAAGTTGTACTTGTAGAAAAAGTCGCAATTATAGTTTTGGTGTTATGATTGGTCAAAAATTAGATAAAAAATCAATAAATGATTATATTAACTCCACTACCATTGAAGGATTATATACCTTAAAATCAATATATAAATTATTAAAAAATAAAAACATTAAACTACCAATTATAGACTTAATATATGCTATTATCTATAAAAATAAAAGTCCAGAAGAACTTTTGAAATTTATAATTATCAAAGAGTAAAAACACTATAAAATATTGAAATATTTTTAAAAATTATTTAAAAAATAACGCGAATAAAATTTTTTATATTTATTAAAATAACCTCAATTCAATTATGAATTGAGGTTAAAAAATATATTTTTTCAATATCTAACGACACATCCAAATAACAATTTATATAATCGCGATAATATTACTACATAATTATTAATCCAAGCTATTCATATATGCTTCATATTTCTTTACAATTTCTTCGGCCTTTCCATCACCTTTTAAAACACCATCATCTAACCAAAGTACACGATCACATAAAGTTTTTAAAGTTTTAGAGCTATGGGAAACTATAATAACAGTTCTATTCTCATCTGAAATTAATTCTTTCATTTTATTGTAGCTTTTTTGCTTAAAACGTATATCTCCAACAGATAACACTTCATCAATTAAAATTATATCAGTCTCCAAAATAGCAGTAATAGAAAAAGCTAGTTTTGAATACATTCCAGAAGAATATGTACTTACTGGTTTATAAATAAAATCTCCCAATTCAGAAAATTCTATAATCTCATCTATTCTATCTAATATTTGTTTTTCAGAATATCCCAACAACAATCCAGATAAAAAAATGTTTTCATAGCCAGACAACTTTTTTTGGAATCCTACACCAATTGATAATAAAGAAACTGTATTACCATGTAAATCGATTATACCATTATCAGGAGAAAAAATTCCAGCAATAGCACGAAGAATAGTTGATTTACCACTACCATTCTTTCCACAAATGCCTACAATTTGTCCTTTTGGTATTTCAAAAGAAACATTTTTTATAGCATGAAAATTTTTAGCAGATGTTAAATTCTTAAAACCAGATTTGGCAACAGAAAACCTTTTAATTTCCTTATAATAAATATCTAAATTTCGCACAGTAATTGCTATTTTATTTTTTTCTGTCATTATTTCATCACCTTCACATAAGTATTTTCATATTTATAAATTGTTTTTATTCCAACATACGACAAAAATAAACCAATAATAAGCCAAATTCCCATTAATGAAAAATTTATTGACGATTGATAAAGCAAAACATTTCTAAATTCATAAATTATTGAAGCAATTGGATTCAATTTTATCAATAATTCATTATATGGAGCAGGCACTCTTGTATCAATAGCAAAAAATACTCCAGATGCATAAAACAATAGTCTCAGAGCTATAGTTGTTATATTAGATAAATCTTTTATAAAGACCCCAAAATGCATAAATAATGATGAAATCCCAAACGTTATAATAAATAAAATTATAAATATAGGAAAAAAATATAATACATTTAATGAAATTGGTACTTGATAAATAATCATGCAAATAATTACTAAAGAAAATGAAATAAAAAATTTAACTGAATTAATACACATTCGAGTAAGTAACAAAACAAATTTAGGAACATATATTTTTGTAACAGTATCCCTATTTGCAATCACTAATTTAACACTTGAAACAAGTGTTTTACTAAATAAATTCCACACTGTCAAACCTATAAACACAAATATAGGAAAATACTCTATATTTGATTTAAAAACTACTACTGCAACAAATATATAGATAAACATAAAACATATAGGTTCTACAAACAACCACAACCAGTTTAAATAAGAGCCAGCAATCTCTGCTTTCAATCCAGCTTTTGTTGAATATTTTATATATTTAGAATATTTTTTTATATCCTCAATAAATTGTTTAATCATTTTATCATCAGCCTTTTAATATTTTAATATATTTTAAAAAATTCTATTATTTCTCAACACTTGTATTAATGTTCAACTCAGATTTTATTTGAGTAGTAGAAATTCCTTCAGTTCTTTCTAAATATACTACATCACAATATTCGTTTAAATATTCAAATCTATCACTATTAGCCCAATCACTACCCATCACTACAATATCAACTTCATATTTATTTACATCATTAATTTTTTGTTCCCAATTTTCTTCTGGTATAACTAAATCAACATATCTTATGGCTTCTAACATCATTTTTCTAGTTTCATAATTATAATATGATTTTTTGCCTTTTAATTCATTAAATTCTTCAGTAGACAAAGCTACAATTAAATAGTCTCCCAAGGCTTTCGCCCTTTTTAATAATCTAATATGTCCATAATGTAATATATCAAAAGTTCCATATGTCAATACTCTTTTCATAATATTTTCTCCTCTTAATTTTAATTTTTTTTAAGTGCAGATATTATATCATCGTTGATTTTTTCCATAATCATATACCTTTTCTCACTAAGAGCTATCGGATAATCATGATTATTTTTTAAACATTTACTAATATCTGATTTTTTAATTTTTAAATTTTCTTTAATATGATCAAAAAGTTGATTGCCTTTATCAGTATTTACTATTACTAAAGAAGTTCCTTTATTGTCGTCCATTTCTTTCATTTCTTTATCAATTCCCCAATAATCGCCAATGGTAATATCACCTACTCTATTCAAATATGCGAATTCACAATTATAGCAAGATGGTCTACTAATCTTTCCTTTCAAGAAATTATTAACATAAATATTTTTATATACAGACTCCTCCATTACGTGATTGTTTTCAAAAATTATTTTTATATTTGAATTATGCCAACCACCATTTTCTTTTGATCTAAATTTTATTGTTTTTATTTTTGAATTATTTTCTTTTTCTAAATATCTTAAATACTTGTGATATATTTTGGGTGAAGAATTAGAATGACAAATAATTTCAACTAAATATAAGTTTTTATATTCATGCATTAAATAAGATTTAAGACCTGCAATAAAACATGGAGTACCACTAACTAAAACAGGCTTTTTAGAAACAAGCAACTCTTTAATTTTAATATATATATTATTATTATCAGCTCGTACATATTTAGCGCCTTGAAATTCAAAACAGGCTTCTAAAGTAGTAGCGACATCATATATAGCTTCATTTTTTTTATTAAGTTTCACCCCAATAACATAGCCATTATTTTTGATAATATATTTACATAATTCAGTAAATACACCACCAGAAGTACTATTTTCTCTTATAGTTTCATTGTTATTAATTGCAGCATACACAGGTTTCTCTATTAACTGCCCCTGGAACAATGCATTTTTTTTATAAATACATGTTTTCTCACACAATTTACAATTAATACACTTTTTACGATCTATCACAGGATATATAAAACCTTCGTTATCCTGCTTCATTGTTATAGCACCTACAGGACATATGCTTTTACAAGCTTCACAGCCATAACAACTAAATTTATCTTTTGTTTTAAAATAATTATCGACAATACTATTCTTTTTTCCATCTAAAACTTTGTCCAAAAAATTTACAGAATTTTTCCTTAATGTTTCTAATTTTGAATTAACTTGTTCATAATCAATAGAAAAATTTAAGTCTGGCATTTCTGAAGTATCCAACACAATTTGATCATTTAAATTTAACTTTGAAAGAAGCTCCGTAATTCTATCAGTACCATAATTTGGTACCACAAAAAACTTTTTATTATACATAATTGAAAAAACAGTAGCATGAAATGAATTCGTTAAAACAAAATCTGCATTAGATATTATACTAATAAATTCATTAGGTCCTCCAAAAAAATGATCTAATTCATTTTTAAATATTTTTGTTGATCTGTTATGAACAATTGGTAAGCCCAATTTAAGTGAAACATTTTCAGCAAGTTTGATTAACTCCTCATTTTTGCCAATAAAATGTACAAAAATATAATGCTTTCTGTATTTTCTTTTAGTTTTAATTTTATCAAAAATTTCTTTATCTACTAAAAGAGTTGGATCCAAAACTACTTCTATATCATTAGCAGTTAATGCTCTAATTTTATTTTTTGCTGATTCTTCTCTTACAGAAAGATAATCAAAATTTTTCAAATATCTACGAAATAATTCCTTATTATATTGATTTATTTCAAACGACCCCGTACTAGCAGCATAAGAAGCTCTTACAATATTTTTATCTCCAAATTCAAGAAAATAAGCTGGTTTAAAACCTTTAGTCAATTGATTATTCCAAATTTGATCACTTCCAGCTATTAAAATGTCAAATTTCTCATTGCTTTTTTGTAATTGTTTTAATGTTTTGTATTCATTTTGTATTTCAAGTTCTTTTTTTAAAAACTTTTCAAATTTATAATATTTATTATACACTTTTCTATTAAATAACATAACCTTACCATATTTTATACAATACTTAATTCTACCTTTTATAGTTCGCTTTGTAGGTTTCACAAATTTATAAACTCTATCTATTTCTTTAGGTCGATAGTTCACAACGCAGACTTCATTTCCTCTATTTTTTAAAAACTCTTTTAAAGCATAAACCTGTAAAACAGCACCATAATTATGAGCACTATGAAATGTTATTATTCCAATTTTCTTTTTCATTTATTATCACCATTTACTTGATAAAAATAGATTCAAATTGTTTAACAGCTTCTTTGTTATATTTTTCAAAATCTATTTTTAATTGCTTTATTTTTCCTTTCTTATATTTTATCATTCCCTCATATATTCCTTCAGTGGTATTGTCGACTAAATTATTTTTACAGTTCTTCAATATTTCATTAGCACCAGTAACTCTAGTAGAAATACAAGGAACACCACAACTAGCTGCTTCATATAAAACTAATCCTTGTCCTTCATAAAAAGATGAAAACACAAATAAACTACATTGTTTTAGTATAGGTATAGGATTTGAAATATTTTTAATTATTATTATTTTATCCTTAATGTCTTGCTTTTCAGCATATTTCAATGTCTTTTTATATAGTTTACCATAACCACCTATTATTATTAAATAAGAATCAGGAAATTGTTGATTATATTTTATAAAAGCATCAATTAATCTAAAATGTCCTTTTTCTACAGAAAATCTACCAATATTAATAAATTTATCAATATTTTCCCCCAATATTTTTTTTAATTGATCTAAATCAATATTTGATACAGTCCCTTCATCAAATACTATATCCTGATTTGCCTTTTTAATTACGTTTTTATAATCAAAACAATTTTGAACAACCATAACATTATCCTTCCGACCAGATATATTAATTATATCTTTTTTAACATCATTAGAAACGCCGACTACTACATCATAATTCTGATATGCTTCCTTAAGCGTTAAATAATGTTGATTAGTTTTATGTTTCAATTCTCCTTCCATAATACTATGAGAAAAAATTATTCTTTTACAACTGAATCGTTGGAACATACCAATTATTCTTCTCTCATAACCACTAAAATGTATAACATAATCAAAATTAATATCACTATAACATTTTTTTAACATAGTTTTATATAATAGTTCTAAATGCTTTTTTGTAAAACTATTAGATATATTAAATTTATAAAATAATATATATGCTATTAAATCAGTAAAAGTATAATTTAGTTTATCATTTATAGGAATATAACAAAATCTAGAGCATAATATATTTAAATTATCCAAATAATGAACTGCTTTTTTTTCAGTAAATGTTAAAATATAATTTCTCTTCTTAAGATCAACAGAATTTAATAAATTAAATAACGAAGAAGTAATTCCATTTCTAGCTAATGCAGGAATATATATTAAAACATTCTCTTTAGTATCTTTCCTAGTCTCTTTCTTAATATTAAGATGTCCCTTTCCATTATAAATATAATTACATATCAATTTAGTAGAGTTCTTTTTATCATATGTACAATATTTTTTAATAAAACTAGCATCATCATAATTTTTTGGTAAATTCAATTCTTTAATCAGTTCTTTAACAGATGTAACTTGTGGAAATGGCAGGTCATCTAATGATAAATATAAACCTCGATCTTTTAAATAATTTTCTTTATCATATACAAATAATATTATTTTCTTTCTGCTATTAGCAAAATCAAAAAACACACTGGAATAATCTGTAATTAAACAATCTGCAATATTAAGAAAATCATAAGTTTCATATTCAGAAGGAAAAGCTCTTATATGTTTATAATTAGATATATCTAAATGTTTTGTAACAAAAACATGTAATTTTACATACAATATTTGATCATCTCTTAATTGTAAATCTATTGCCTTTAAGTAATCATCAATTTCTGCAATTTGCTTATCATTTTCCTTTTTAGTTACTAATCCTCTCCATGTAGGCATATATACAAACACTTCTTTATCCATTAATTTCAAGTCTTGACGGATCTTCTTTTCTTTTTGTCGATTAAAAAACACATCATTACGAGGATAACCTTCACAAATATATTCACCATTAAAAAATTGGTTAATAAAATATGCGCTAGTCATTATTTCTTTCATATATTCATTAGGATATATCAAATAATCCGCAATCAAATGGTTTTTTTGAACATTTCCAATACCATAAGCCCTTTTATCCACATCTTTTCCCATTTTTTTAAGTGGCGTGCCGTGCCATGTGTTTATTATTTTTTGCCCTTTTTTCTTAATATAAATACTAGAAACAGAATTATCAATAAAAATGAATTCTGCAAGCGCTAATACTTTATAATATTTAAAAGAATTTTTCTTAACCAAAATTACTTTTTCATATAGTCCATAAAATTTAAGCTTTTCACTTATTAATTTTTCATTTCGTTTTAATACAGATATAAAAACACAATGATCTGGATAATTTAGTACAGTTTCTTGTAATATATAAAACATATTACTAGCTAAATCACTACCATTTTTTGACTCAATTAAAACAGTATTTTTTTTAATATCATAATTATAATAATAATTAGTATAAACAATATTTTTCCAAATATTCAAAATTCTTTTACGTAATCTAAATAACTTTTTAAACATTTTCTTTATCTTTTTCATCAAATATTACCTTCACTACTCTTTCCGATGCCTTTCCATCTTCTAAATAATTAAATTTTTTATTAAAATTTTCATATTTTTTATCATAAAAACTAATTTCCACATTTTTTATTTCCTTTAATAGTTCTTGTTCGTTTCGTACAATCTTTCCTGGCAATAATTTAATATCAATATAAAAATCTCTTAAATGATTTTTATATTCATCTAAATCATACATATAAAATATTATTGGTTTTTTTAAATTAGCAAAATCAAAAAATACACTCGAATAATCTGTAATTAAAATATCACTTATTAAATATAATTCATTTATGTCATCATAATTAGAAACATCATAAACAAATCCTTTATACTTATTAAAATCAAACAAATTAGTAATAAAATAATGTGTTCTAAATAGAATTATGTAATTATCAGCAAGTACAGCTAACTCATCAAAATTGATTCCTAAATTATATGTATAACCAATTCCAGATGTATGCTGGTTATCTCTAAAAGTTGGAGCATATAAAATCACTTTTTTTTCTTTATCAATTCCAATAGAAGATTTTATTTTATTTATATCTTGCTTATCAAAATTGTATAAATAATCATTCCTAGGATATCCTTTTTCTAGTATAATGTTTTCTTTATTTAAAGCCTTAAGATTAAAAGCTGAAATAAACTTGTCAGAACTATACTTAGAAGGAGACAAAAAATAATCAATCCTCTTAACATCCAAATCATTTCTTTTTCTTATTTCTTTTAAATCATTTAATGCTGCACCATTAACTTCTATATCATATCTTAATTTTTTAAGCGGTGTTCCATGCCAACATTGTACATAAACCTGCTTTTTTTTCTTAATAACAGAAATATTCAACAAGAAATTAATAATCCAATATTTTGACATAGATAAATATTTATAATATTCTTTAGAGTTACTTTTTACTATAATTGTATTCTCGGTTAATTTAGATTTATACATATCAGGCTCTTTAAAAGCCCAAACAAATGTATAATTATTATATTTTTTACTAGCAGTCATATATTCATATATAGCTTTAGGACTACAACTATAACTATTTCCATCATAAGCTTCAAAAAATATAAGATTATCATTTACTTTGTATCTTAAATAATACATAATATATTGGGCTCTTTTAAAAGTGAATAATAAAAATCTACATATTTTTCTAAAAAAGGGATACTTTTTAGCTATATTAATTATTTTTATTTTCAAGTACATCTGTCATCTTCACCTCACACCAATTATTTATTACTTCAACAATTAATTCTGTAGAATTTCCTTTTAGATTAGTAATATACTTGCTTTTATACTTTTGTAAAGCTTCATAGTTATAAACGCCATTATCAATCTTATTAAATAAATCAGAAGCATGTTTAAAAGCACATTGTGGCATTTCATTATATATATCAATATTTAAACCATTATTCTTCTTATATTCATCATAGTCATATAAATAATAATACGTTTTTTTATCCAAAACAGCTGCTTCAATAGCGATACCAGAATAATCTGTAATTACATAATCTGAAATTGTCAACAAATCAATAGCAGAAAATTCTTTACATGTATAAATTATATTTTCATCCAAAATTAAATCCTGATTAGGATGAGATTTTATAATCAAATTATATTTTTTATAATTGATAACGTTAATTAATTCATTAACATAGATAGTGCAATCCTTATTTTTACGAAATGTTGGAACATATAAAATTACCTTTTTTTTGTTTAATTCTGGATATGCTTTGATAATTTTATTCTTAATTTTTATATTTTGATGTAATAAATAATCTATTCTAGGAAGACCAACATTAATAAACTTATCACTTTCATAATTAAAAGCTTTTTCAAAATACTTAGTCATCTCATTAGATCCAGATACTATTAAATCATAATTTTTATGCATATTTAATCCCAAAGCTAATTTATGATTTCTACCAGATTTTTTCCCTAACGTTTGATACCCAAATTGTTTAATTGCTCCGAGAGAATGCCATATTTGTAAAATTTTTAAGCTTTTTTTATGCTTTAAAACAGAAACCGGTAAACAATATGAGTCTATAACACATACTTTAGAAGTAGCAAGGTGATACATCATTTTTAAAGTCCAATAAATATACACAATAAATTTTTTTTGGATATTATCAAATTTCTTACATATAATAACAATTTTATAATTTTTTTTCTTTTTTTTCAACGCTTGATATAATAAATCAAAATCTAAAGTAATTTCATTTGATTGTCTACTAATAAATAAAATTTTATCATTATTTGTTCTAAATAATTTAAAAAAACAATATATAATATTTAAAACAAATTTGCAAATTTCCAGTAAGACTATCAAAATACATACCTCCTTTTATATATCATATATAGAGTATATCATATTTTAATTGAAATACAAAACAAAAAAGTAATACATATACTTTATATAAGCTTATTCTTCAACTTTAAAATTTTCTAAATCACCATCACTATTTAAAACTTTAGTAACAGTCTCATTTGCTTTTTCTAAAATGTCATTACATAAACTAGCAAGTTTCATACCTTCATTAAACTTATCGATTGCTAAATTAAGCGGTACATCTCCATTTTCCAAATCCTTTACAATTTTTTCTAAATTTTCCAAATTTTCTTCAAAACTTTTTTCATTTTTTTCCATTTTTTACCTCCATAACTTTTGAAGTTATCTCTCCATTATCAATTTTAGTTTTAATAATAAACCCCA
>CALVPC010000006.1 GCA_944350405.1 uncultured Bacilli bacterium | reverse complement strand
CAATCAAATATAAAATATTTTTAATAATCATTAAGAAATAATATTATTGTAATTTTTTCACCCCTTTCTATTTTGAGCATAAAAAAAGAACCTATCATTTCTGATAAGCCCTAAATTATATATTTGATAAATTGGAATTTATCTTTTATTTTTGTATTTCATTTATTATTTTATCTAAAGTGGAAAACTCGATAAAATTAACTTTTTTATTATAAGTATCTATCATTGCTTTATCTTCTGGTGTTTTCTTTTCTTCTGGTAAATTTTTAATTCTATTATAAAGTAATTTCAGCATTGTTTTATGTACAAAATTTAATTGTGTATAGTCTATTCCTCCTCTTAAATGAAATATTTTTGCGTTTTCAAATACTTCTTTTTTTAGTTGTATTTTTATATTATTTCTTATGTTATTTTTATTTACTTCATCTGTGGGATCTGCAAGTCCAACTGTAGCTATTATAATTGTTTTGTTCGATATATTGTTTAATTTGTTTAGTTTTTTTGCCATACCTAATACTCCACCAGCATATAGTGCTCCTAAGTAAATAATCTTATCATAATTATTTATTTCTTTTACATTTTTAAAAGAAACTCTTTCTATATTAGTTTGTCTTGAAAGCTCTTCTGCATATTGTTTGGTTGTTCCATAATGGGAACCATATATTATAATACTATTCATAGTTCCTCCATAATTGTATTTTTTATTTATATGAATATTAATAAAACAATTGCTATTATTTTTTTGAATCTTTTATACTATCTATCTTGTTTT
The DNA here is from genome assembly GCA_944350405.1 of uncultured Bacilli bacterium. Classification (GTDB taxonomy): domain Bacteria; phylum Bacillota_I; class Bacilli_A; order RF39; family UBA660; genus UMGS1449. The sequence continues at coordinate 19,754 of CALVPC010000006.1, read as the reverse complement.
CATTTTTTCGATATTTAATTATTGAGAATAGTAAGAGCATAATTCCTATTACTTTCATACCAACTGATAGGCCTAATAAAACTCCAGAGGTAAATTCTGAAAAATTACTATTATCATTATTTGAAAAATATGATAGTGCCCAAAATAAAACTTCTCCTATAATTATTAATAATATACTTCCTTCTAACCTTTTTAACATTTTACATAGCCTCCTTTCTAATATTTTTTATTTAATGATATATTATAACTATTATCAATAAGAGTAAATATTTTTTCTGTTTTTACACTTCCGTCTAGTTTTATTGTAATCCAACTATTTTTATTCATATGATAACCTGTAAATACTTTTTGTTTATCAACTATTTCTTTTATTTTATCTTTTTGATATCTCAAATCAATAATTTCAATTATTTTATCTGATTCAATTCCCAACTTGCTTTCAGGTATCTCTAGTAATGCTCCATACCATTTATTATTATTTTTATTTCTCCATATGGCATTGTTCGGAAATTTTTTCCATAAATATTCTAAATCATCATTATATTTTTCTTTTATATATTTAATTATTTTTTTGGCTTGAGTACTTTTAAATATATTAGGAGTAGTACATTTTTTTATAATATCATTTAAAATATTTTCATATTCTTCTTTTAATTTTCCAACAAAATTACCCACTGAATCTTTAATATCAACAAGTAAATACTCATTATTAATCGATAAATCTAATACTTTTGATGTTTTTTTAGTTTGAGAAATTTCTACTACTACCTTAAAGTTATTATTGTTTATGTTCTTGTCAAAAATATAATTATTATTATTTAAAATAAATCCATATTCTAATAATTTATCATATTCTATATTTTTATTTTCAAAATATTTATCAAGATTGCGCATCTTACAATTCTCCTTTTAAATTGCTATTTATCTTGCTCTAGTTTTCTATTTTAATTACTAATTTACTCTTATCTTTATTATATCATCCTTTTTTAATTCTCCTACTAATAGTGATGAATTTGGATTATGATTATTAAAATTATTTATAACTTGTTTTTCATCGAAATTAGCATAACAATATTTGCAAAAATGCTTACATGAATTATAAACTCCTATGTCTACCATCTCTACACAATTACACTTTTTTTCTTTCCTGGCAGTCCATTTTTTATACGTTTTACCTGTTAATTTGTATGCAAGTTCTTTAGACATACATTCTCCTTTGGTAAATCCATATTCACATAAATTTTTGTCCTCGAAACAAGTATGTACAATTATATTATATTTTTTAGCACTTTTACTAAATGAAGTTCCTATTTCTTTATAATCGTTTTCTGTCATTTCTTTCATTTTTAAAATATTTTGGTTTTTTCTAACATTTTTATATTCATCTATAAAGGATATTATTATTCTATTTATATATCCATTAAGTAAAGAGCATAGTTTTTCAAAGGCTTTTTTATGATATTCTAAAGAATATTTGTCACTTATAAATATTGGATCATATCTAACACTTAAATGCTGTTTTCCTATTATATTTGATACTTGTTTTATAGCCTCGATAATATCTTTTTTGAATGGGACATTAGGCTCTATATCATTTTTGTATGGTGTTATAGTAACATGAAATTCAATTGGTTTATCTATTTCTTTTAAATAAGGCAAAATGGGAATAGGATTTTTAGTGCAGAACATAATGGCATCAACATCATTAAAATATATTCTACTAACCATGTTTTGATTAAATGGATTTCTAACGTCTACAAATCCTTCTTTGTAACGATTGATAAACCATTGGGAATAGAATGCAATAATATCTGTTCTTCCACTTACATTTAATATCATTTTAAACCTCCTAAAAATGGTATAGATGGTTATTTTTATATATAAAAAGATAATTTAGTAAGTAATCTAATTATCTTTTTACAGTTTTTTATCTTGTTTTACTTTTAGACTTATTATATTCTTCTTCGCTAATTATTTCTTTATCTTCTTCTGGACCATCTTCATAATCTAATTTTTCGTTTTTATTATTTAAATCTACGACTTCATAAAATTTCTCTTTTATATAATCATATCCTTCTGGTAATTCATTTAAATTATCAACTGGGTTGCTCTTTTCCAATTCATAATTTCCATCTTTTTGAATTATTTTATATCCATAGTATACATAATGACAAATTCTTTCTTCTCCAGTTAAATTATTTTTATCGGGATTACTTGTCCAAGAATGTGCTGCTTTTGGTATGTAATTATATGTAGTAAATGTAGTCTTACCAGTACTATGAATTACTGGAATTGGTATAAGATAATAATAACTATATCTATATTCTTTGTAATCCTCTTGGGTTTCAGTTATGTTAGAAATATACTCTTTATTATCTTCAATTCTAAATAAATCATTTTTATTAACAAATTCTAATAATTCAACATTTTCTTGATCTATATAAACATAATTATCTAGTCTATCTAATCCTGATACAGAACTTTTTTCACTAATAATATATCTACCTAGATCTTCTTCATTTACGTAATAATGGGCATGAATTCCCTCAATATCACAATCAACAGTTTTAGCACAGCCACTAAATGTTAGAATATTAGTAATAAGCAATCCTGTAACAACCATATTTTTTAAACTATGTTTTCCTTTTTTTTGATTTAAATTACCTTCAATAGTGGTATGATTAGAATCAAAATTCAACATTATTTCACCCCCAACTGATAAAACGCTTCATTTAAAGCCTTTTTTTCTATATCTGTTAAATTAGTATCTAGTAATGTTTCCTCTCCATTAAAATTATATTTAGCTCCATAAAACATTTTATCTATTTTATAAATAACATATTCTCCCAAATTTGGAATTTTAAATTTACTAATTAATTCTGCTGTTTTTTTTGTTCCATCTTTAGTATTAATTGTTATAAAATCTCCATCTAGTTTTGTAACCATTATTTTTTTCCTCCTAACAACTTTAATTATATAACAAATATACTTGTTATTACAATAAAATTTATGTTTTGTTTATAACTATAAATTATAATATTTTTTTAATAAAACTATTACAATCATCATTAATAAGAATAGTTTTGTCTTCTATTTCAAATGCTAGATCTGAATATTTGTTATTTACTCTTATTAATGTTGTATCTTTATATTCTAAAACCATGCGTTCAAAAGGAAAACGAATGATGCTAGGAGTATTAAATCCTACGCCTAATTCTATTAAAATCAATTTTTTATCTTTATTCTCATTAACAAATTGTTCATAATTATGATTTAATTTATGCCAATTATCATCTTCAACAAAAAAAGCATCTTTTCTTAAATTAACTTCCATTTTTCCTTTGCATACTGGGCAGATAGGAACAAGTTTTGTGGGAATTGTACAATTATTATTTTCTTTTAACATATTTCTAACCATTTTTAAATCATCATATAGTTTGTTGTGACAGCCAACAGCACATTGTATTTTAGAAAGCGAACCTTGTACTTCGAATACTTTATTATGATTAAAACCTGCTTTTAGGAATTGTCCATCTACGTTTGTTGTAATAACAAAATAATTTTTATTTTTAACTAGTTTAAACAAAACAACCGGATCTATACTTGGTCTTCCATTGTTTTCACAATATAAATCTTTTACTTCATCATAAATAAAAGTGAAATCTATGTATTTATCTATCTTACGAAACAAACTATCTTCAGGGACAATCTCTTCCATAGTAGTCATTAAGATTTCACTTTGCATATTTTTATTTATTGTTATCATTTTATCACTTACTTTCTTTATTTTAACCACTTATATTATATCACTTTCCCATAAAAAAGTAAGGATTATAAGCTTTGTGATTTGGTTAAAATAAAGCATCCTTACATATTAATTATATTATAAATTTTATAAAAAGAAAAGACTATTAACATAATTTACTTTGTCAACAGTCTGAAAATACTTTATGGTTAATCATAAAGTATTTTCTATTATTAAAAAAACCTTTTCTATATTCTAGAAATGGTTCTATTCTTTTTTATACGTTTATTTTATTCGCATGTTGCTCCGACTGATTCATATGCAGATCTTATGTCTTCTATATTAATTTTTCCATCTTTAATCAAAGTACCATTAGCAGAATCAATTTCGATTAATTGATCAGTGTCTATTTTTGAATAATCAATTTTAGTTGTACTAGTTAAAGTATTTCCAGAAATATCTACATTATATTCATAGTGTTCAACATTTTTATATGGAGAATAAATACTTTCAATACTAGTTTTATATGTTTCTAGGACATCTGTATCATCAGAAATAACTTTTTCTTCTGTTTCTACTAATTCAACATAATCTCCTTTATATGTTACTTTGTAAGAAAAATCTACATCTACTCCTTCAGCTATTGTAGCAGTTCTGCTACAATTTAGTTCTTTTACTTCATCTGTTCCACATCCAGTTAATCCTAAAGTTACAACCAATAGACAAACTAATATAATTCTTTTTTTCATTCTAATCCACCTTTCTATTTTTATTATAGCAAGAAATTTAAAAATAGCAAGTTTCTATAAATTATATTTATTAATTTATATTTTATTATTATATTAAATTAATCTATCTCTATTAATTCGTATTCTCTAGTACCAAAACCAAGTTCTGCTGAAGCTTCAACTGTATGAACTCCATGAAGCGATTCGATTCTATTTATTAATGGTTCTTTTCCTGGATCTGATGAATTGTAAATTAAATCTAAACAAGCTTGATCTACTGCTACTGGATCTAGACTTGCTAAAATTCCAATATCTTTCATACAAGGAGCTGAGGCATTACCATCACAATCACAATCTATTGAAATATTTTTCATAACATTTATATAAACTGCATTACCTTTGAAATATTCTACGACGCTTGAAGCTGCATCAGCCATAGCCTCTAAAAATTTATCTTGTTCTGGTAAATTGTTAAATAGTTCATATTGATTATCTGTTACTCCTGCTGTATGTATTAGTGTCTTACCAGCTGATGAAGCGCAGCCAATAGATAATTGTTTTAGAGCGCCACCATATCCTCCCATTGCATGACCTTTAAAATGAGATATAACTAGTAAAGAATTATATTTTGCTAAATTTTTTCCTACATAATTTTTCTTTAAAACTTTCCCATTTGGAATATCTAGCACCATGTCTGGCCCTTCTGCATCTAATAGATCAAATGGAAAATATTTTGTCCATTCATGTTCTTCTATTAATTTACGATGCTTTTCTGTAGTATTTCTTGCTCCTTCATATGCAGTATTACATTCAACTACTGTACCATTTACATATTTTACAATATCCTGAACGAATTCAGGTCTTAAATAATTCTGATTTCCCTTTTCACCAGAATGTAATTTTACTGCTACTTTACCTTCTAATTTTTTCCCTATAGTATCATAGATTTTGATAATGTTTTCTGGGGTAATATTTTTAATAAAATATACTTTTGATTTTCCCATAATATCATTCCTTTCTAATATAGTTTATACCACAAATTGATCTATATTTTTCATTTTTATTTAACTAATTCATTTTCTATAATCCACTTTATATCTTCAATTGACTTATCTATATTAAATCTACCATTACCTACTGGATAATATACTGAATAAAATTTATATTTTTTTCTATCTATTACCTCTTCAAAACATGTTTTTCTTACTTGAGATACAGATATTTTCTTATTTAATACTATTGAACTTACTTGATTGCCAAATAAAATAATAATTTTAGGTTGAACTATAGATATTTCTTTTTTTAGCAATTCTAAATATTCTAAATATACTGAATCAGGAAGGGGTCTAGCATCTAGTTGAGTACATTTACCTAGATTAGTTATAAAATATTTGTGTTTTTCTACACTATTATATACTTCTGTGGCAAACTTTGGCGTCCATTCGCGACTTTTTAACCTTTTTATTTTTTTATATATGTTTTCTTCTAACAAGCCTATTTTAAAAAATAGATCCCAAATATTTTTTGTTCCAATCCAGGGAGCTTTCAATCCTTCCCACTCTTTATTAGAAGCAATATTTCTTCCAGTTGGATTCATAAAAACAAAACAAATATCAGGATTGTCCGTACACCCTCCATTATATATTGAATCTAATTCTTTAGCTCCATATTTTTTTTGAAGTTTATCATATTTTTTATTTAACGATTCTAATTGCATTTTACTACTTATTTATGTTTTTTTAAAAGTACTTGTTTTATAAAGTTTGTTTTGTTTTCTTCAAAATATGGAATTTTTTGTATTCTATTAGTAGATGAGGCTAAAAGGTAGATATTGCCTTTTTGAATCTTTAGTTTTTTAGCAATTATATTTTGCTTTAATTCTAAAAATTGTATTTTTTCATATGGAATATATATAATTTTCTTTTCTAAATATCCTTTAGATATTATTAGATATTTGTTTTCAATTATACTACCTTCAGTATTATATTTAAGTATTTTAAGTACAATTATTAATATACCTATAATTATAATTCCGAGTAATATATATGTTTTATATTCAGTAAAATAGCTTTTAGTAAGAAGATATCCTACTATAGTTAATACAAAATATATAACAATATTTATTATCCATATAAACCATACTCGTTTAGGTTGTTTATTAATGTTTCTTTTTAATACTGTTTTATAATCTGGTAATAATCTATTAATTTCTTTATATAAGTCATCTTGTTTGTTATATGGCAAGAGAAATGTTTGATTATTTTGTTCATTATCATTAATTCCAATATTTACTATTTCTGCCATATAATTTTTAGAGATTCTACCAAGAAAAGATTGTTTTAGAACTAAAGCATTTATTTTATCTATAGGTACTGTGTAATTTATTCTTTTTATAAGTCCGTAATTAATATATAGTTTGTCTTTATTTTGTTTGATTTTAAATCCATAATAATTTATAAATCCTTTTACTATATCCCATAAAGAGGTAATGAAAAATATAAATATTAATAATATAGAAAATATAATTCCAATAAGACCTTTTTCAATAATTCTTGATGATGAGTCTAATATCATTTGTGCTCCAAAGATAATACTAATAATTAAAACAATGACAGAAAATATATGAATTGATAAAATTCCATGATGTATAATATCTTTTTCTGGTTTTTCTATATCATATTTTATTTTTTCTTGTAAATCTTCTTCTATTTCTTCTTTTTTGTCTTGTGTTATTAAATTCATAATAAAACTTTGTAATTTTTCAGCATCATTTTTTTTCAATATTATTTTTACATCTGTTTTATCGGCGGTAGATAAAGTATTAGTGTCAAGTTTTAATTTTGATGTTCCTATTATAAGTTCAAAGATATTTCTTTCTATATTTACATTAGATATATTCTTTATTAATAAAGTATTTTTTCTTTTTATTATAGTATTAGTTTCAATATTAATGCTTGTTTCATTAATAGATATATATGTTTTTGCCCAAATTATAAGTTTCCAAATTATTATAATAACTAAGATTAATAAGATTGCCAGTAAAGATATTGTTAGCCAAATCATGTCTATAGAACTAGTTTCAGTATAATTTATAATACTTTCAATATTATCTATTACTGCTGTGAATATAATAACAAAAATAAATACTACTATTTTCCAGGTTTCTTCTGCTACTACTGATATGTGATTTCTAAATTTTTTATTTATCATCATCTTTTTTTTGCTTCCTTACTAAATTGTTGATTATATTTTTCAGGCTTTCAGTTATATGTTCGGCTTCGCTTTCTTCTAAATATTTTATTGCTACATCTCCTCCGGCTGTAGTTACTATAATTCGTTCTATTTTAAATGATTTTTCTATTGGACCTTTACTTATTTCAAACTTATGTAATCTTTCTATTGGTACAATGTTTCTTTTAGTAAACAAGTAGCCTTCTTTTATGTCAATACTTTCTTCATTTATACTATACCTATATCTATTATAAGTTATATAAGGTATAAAAATTGTATATAGTACAATAAAAATGATTAATAATATAAAGATTGTATTTCCAATAGGAATATCTTTTGGTTTTATAAAGTAATAATTAGTAAAAATGATGATAATTAGTAATATTATGTTATATATTATAGTCTTAGTATAAATATATTTTAATGCTTTTTTTGATAATTTTTTATATTCCATAACTTCTCCTATTTAATATCTATTCCTGCAAATATACATACATAATTTATATATATGGTTGGAGCAGATTCTTCTTTCGATTCTTTTTGGTTTTCTATTCCTCCAAATATTGGCATACCTGAAGTTTTAATATTTACATTTTTTGGAGCAATTATATCTATTCCTCCAAAAATAGTAGTACAATTAATAGATATATCACTTTTTATATCTACATCTCTTAGATCCAACTCTACTCCTCCAAATATTGCTATACAGTTAGCACCTTTAAAATTTTTATTTGCTTTTTCTTCTATACTAGAAAATAATCCGATGTATTCTGGAAGATTTTTTTTATCTATTTTTTTGGTACCTGGTTTAAATATGATTAATAGGCCTATTACTATTAGAATAATAGGAATGAATATTTTTCCTACCATATTCCATTTTATAACTTCTTGGGATGCTAATAATAAAAGTATTCCTATAGATAGGCCTAAAAATGAGGATGCTAATGCTTCTTTTTTTAATAATCCTATTATAGAAGGTATTATAATAAATACTGTCCACCAGCCATCAAAGAAAATTTGTACATTCCAAATGTTTAAACTGTCTCCTAAAAATATTACTCCTAATACTATTATTAGTATTCCTATAAATATGGTACTTATATTTTTTTTCATTTTTTATACTCCTTTCTTTTTAATTCGTTTTTCTTGGAACGAAATATGATATAAATTTATTTTTTCCATTTGTTTTTAAGTAAAAATATCCAAATGTACAAAATATTGTTGCTCCGACAAAATTAACTAATAAATCTGACATAGTATCTATTATTCCAATATCTAGATATCCATCTTCAATGGTTATTAGTTCATTATTATCTTTATCGTATAATACTGTATGGTCTATATCTGTTATAGTAATAGATTTATTTGTTTTGGTAGCATCAAAATTTACAGAAGATATTTTGTCTACTACTACATCTTTTTGCATATCTTTATTAAGTATATTATCAACACCAAATTCAAAAAATTCCCACAATACTCCAATAGTCATAGAAAAACAAAATGCTACTAGGCACAGATAAAATGGTGATAAGTTGAATTTTTCACTATTCTTATTTAGTAAATTAATGAGAGAAAATCCAATAGCAGCAGCTAAAAAGCCATTTATTGTGTGTAACATGGTATCCCAAAAGGGAAATATTCCATAGAAATTTTGAATTTCTCCTAGAATTTCTGCAGCAAAAATAAAAAGTAAAATTATTATTTCCAAAGTATTGGGAAATGTAATTTTAAATCCTTTTTGAATGAAAAAGGGAGTAACTAATAAAATAAGAGAAAATAAACAAAGTATAGCATTTTCAAAATTTCCGTTTATAATTTGTAATATCATACAAACTATTACTAAAATTCTTAAAATGGAGTATACCAAAAAAGTTCTTTTTTTACTTTCTTTATATGCCTGTTTTATTAATGGATTTATTCTATTTAATTTCACTTTACATCACCAATACTTTCAACTTTTTTTAAATATATCATGAATCAATATATTTTACAATTAAAATAAAGGTATTATTTTCTTTTATTGCTATTTATGTTATAATATGAGCCTGTGAGGTGATTATATGAATATAATCAAGCATGATACTGCAAATAAAATAACATACTTTAATCTATTTGATTTTATGGATAAAATACATATTGATTCTGATGTTCTTCTTCATATGCAAGAGACTAGTTTAAAATTTGATGAATATTTTAAAAAACTATCTAATTATGATGATGAATTTGTTTTATATTTTTGGATAAGTTTAGCTTATGAAGAGATTAAAAATAATCATTATGTAGTCAATCATATATTTTCTAGATTTGATCTTAGCGTAAGGGATTTATTTTTTGATAGGCTTAATATAAGTCATAATAGAATTCATGATATACATAAATTTATTATGAAAGATCAAAAAAATTATGATAATGCTGGTAGTTACCGAAAAACTGAGGTTGAAGTTAGTTATATAGATAATCAAGTTAAAGAAATTTTTTGGTATGGTGTTCAGCCACAAGATGTAAAAAAATTTATGGATGATTTTATCCAGGTATATAAATCTAATGGTGTTTCTGTAATTGATTCTAATCCTTTTTTAAAAAGTGCATTAATTCATCTTTTATTTATAAAAATTCATCCTTATACAGATGGTAATGGTAGAACAGCACGTTATTTGCATAATATAAAATTTACAGAAGTTCTTAATAAACTATATAATATGAATCTAAAAATTTCTCCAGTGAACTTATCAAAAAGCATAAATGTAAATTTAATTACATATGTTAATATTTTAGATAGTATATATTTTGATTTGGATCACGATAACAATAAAATGATAAATGAATGGTTTAATTTTATTCTTAATATGTACGATGAGCAATTATTTATGAATGAGAGTATGATAAATGATATGGATGATGTTATGCAAAGAATTATAAAAGTTAAAGAAAGATTGGAAAGCGATCCTACTGATAATTTGCATAAAATTAGAGTTAGATAAATAAATACATAGAAAAAGACCTTTTGGTCTTTATTTTTGTTTTTTGTTGCTAATTATTAATGCTAATACTGCAACTAAGACTAATACTCCTAATAATATCCATTGTACCATATATAAATCCTCCTTATTATACACTTACATGTTTATTATATAACATATTATTTATAATAAACAATTTTATTTTTATTTTTTTACTAATTATGTAAAAAGATTAACACTTTTTACATAATCTCATGATAAATTTAGCAATGAGACTAGTCTTTTGTGTTAATCTTCTAATTTGTTTAATATTTGTTTTGTAACTTTAGTAGCTTTTTCTTTTAATTCATTAGCAGCATCTTCAATTAACGTATCTTTCTTTTCTTTTGCAGTATTTATTAAGTCTTCAATTTGATTTTTTATTTCTTGGGCTTTTTTCTCTGCTTTTTTCTTTACTTTTTCTTTATCTAATGCTTCTAAATCTTTTTCAATTTTGTGTATTTTCTTTTCTAATGACATAGTCATGTCTTTTACATCCATTTTTTTGATTTTATCTAGCACTATTTTTAATTCTTTTTTAATATCTTGTCTTAATTCTTTTCCTTTTTTAGGAGCATACATCATTCCTAAACCTGTTCCTACCGCTAAGCCTACTGTTGTAGCTACTACTGTTTTCTTTTTCATTATATCCCTCCATATACTTTTATTATATCTATTTATATCAAATTAATACTGCTATTTTTTGTCAATATTTCTTATACATAATTTTGTATGTTAGATTATATAATCATTTTAATATAGTTAGATAATTTTTAATTAAAAGAAAAGCTGATAGGTTTTTAATCTTTAATAATTGTGCTAGTTTATTATTTATTAGAGAACTTTTGTTCTAATTCTAATAGTGCTTCTTTTGTTTCAAGGCCTCCTCTATAACCTATTAATTTGCCATTTATTCCAATTACTCGATGGCATGGAATAATAATGGCAATAGGATTTTTATTATTTGCTAGTCCTACAGCACGATATCCTTTAGGACAATTTATATTTTCAGCTATATCTTTATAACTTCTAGTTTGACCATAAGGTATCTTTGATAACGCATTCCAAACTTTCATTTGAAATGGAGTGCCTTTTAACTTATATGGAATAGTAAAATTTTGTCTTTCTCCTTTAAAATATTCATCTAATTCTTTAATTACTTTAGTCAATATTTTTGATGTACCATGATTTTGTTCTTTAGTTGTTACTTTATGTAAATTTATTATATAATCATCAACAATTACTATTTTAAAATAGCCTATATTAGATTTATAAAAATATATACATTCCATTTTACTATTCCTTTTTAATTAATATTTAATTTTTGATATAACTCTTTAATTTTTTCTTTTAGAGTATATTCATTAATATCTAATAGTAATTTTCTGTTTTCCATTAAAATTTCTCCATTTATTATAGTAGTTATAACATTTTGACTTTCTACATTATGAACTATTTGGCAAATTAAATCAGGATAAGGATATATTTCAATATTGTTTAAATCTAAAATTATGAGATCGGCTTGTTTATTTTCTTCAATAGATCCTATTTTATTTTCTAATCCTAGAGCTTTAGCTCCATTTATAGTAGCCATTTTTAATATTTCATAAGAACTGATTACTGTAGGGTCTTCGTAAATAGCTTTTTGAAGGTCTCCTACTACAGACATGTGTTTAAATAAATTTAGATTGTTACCACTTCCTTGTCCGTCTGTTCCTAAGGCTATATTTATATTGTGCTTTATGTAAGTTGTTAAATCAGCAATTCCACATCCAAGATTTAAATTACTTATAGGATTAGTAACTATTGATGTTTGATTAGTTAATAATTTTAAATCATCTTTTTCAAGGAAAGTAGCATGAGCAAGAATTAGTTTTTGATCTAAAAATCCAAGTCCTTTTAAAGCTTTAATTGGGGTAGTATTATAATTATTACTTATTGTATTTACTTCTTCTTTATTTTCACAAAAATGAGTATGAATTGGTAAGTTATAATCTTTAGAAAGTTTTAGGCATTCTTTTAAATATTCTTTGCTACAAGTATATAAAGAATGTGGTGTTACTGCAAAAGTAATTAATGGATAATTTCTATAAGTAGTAATTAAATCTTTAAATTCTTTGATCATATTCATTGATTTACTATCCATATTACCTAAAAGGCATCTAGATGCTACTACTCTAATTTTTGTTTCCAAGATAGCTTTCATAGTGCCTTTGTATCCAAAATACATATCATTGGCACAAGTAGTACCTGTTTTAATCATTTCTAAGCAAGAGATAAGTGCTGATAAATAAACGTCTTCATCTGTCATTTTATTTTCGATAGGCCATATTTTATTTTCTAGCCAGTCTTGCAAAGTCAAATTATCATTTGTAGCTCTAAAAATACTCATACCTAAGTGAGTGTGGGCATTTATAAGTCCCGGCATTATAATTTTATCTGTAGCATCGATAAGTTTATCATAATTTCCTTGATAATTTTTTTCTATTTTTATTATTTTATCATCTTTAATAAGAATATCTAATTTTTCATAGGGATCTTTTCTTTTTTCATCCATTGTTATTACAGTTCCATTTTTAATTAAAGTTATCATTTTAAACACCTCTTATTTTTTATTTTATCATTTATTTTAGAATAGTCTAGTATAATTAATATTTAAAACTATTTATTTGTTCTGATAATATTATTAATTGTTTATTGTTATAACTACAAGTTGTTAATGTTAATAATGTTTTATTTTGATTGCTTTTTACATGTATTTTACCAGTTTTTTCTACTTCATACTTTTTTAATACTTTATAATGATATTTTTTATTTTGATAGTAAATGTATATATCATTACCTATTTCTAAATTATTAATGTTTCTAAAAAATGATACTTTACTGTTTCCAGAGTGACCTGCTAAAATTAAATTTGTTCCTAGTTGATCTAATCTATTAAATGGTGTTAAAATTTGAATATTTTTATTAACGTTATTTAGATTAGAATTAGGTCTTACTAATCCTTGTTTTAAATTAATTTTAGGTATTTCTAGTATTGCTATATATTCTATTAATTTATCTTTTTTAATTATGTTATATTGTTTTTCTTGTGTGTTCTTATTTGTATTAAAAAAATATTCTATGCTTATTTTTTCTATTCTTTTTATATTATTGTTATTATATAAATTATAAATTATTAAAGAGATACCTAAAAATATAACTATAAGACTTATTACTAAAAAATAATTCTTATTTTTTTGCATTTTTATAACTAATTTTTTCATATATTATAAATCCTACACCTAAGCCTATAAAAAGAATACCTAAGAATTTTATAGTGTTAAATTCCATTAACATAGTATCTGGTACTTCTAATATTGGATCATTGGACATTTCTACTTTTATAATTTCATTATCATTCTTCATTTCAAAACATATTTTGTCTTTACTTTTTATATATCCTTTTGGAGATATTTTTTCATAAATACAATAACTTCCAGCATCTAAATTTTCTATTATTATTTGGCCATTGCTATTTGTTGATCCTTCATATATTTTTTGATTATTATTGGTGTCATATATTTCTATATAACAATTAGCTAATTTTTTATTAGAATTTGAATCATATTTATAAAATATTAATTTGCCTTTGTTTTTACTATTTGTTAATGTTAATTCTATTAATTTTCCATGTTCTAACACTTCAAAATATATTTTTTCTTTATTTAACTTATAATATTTTGGAGCTTCTTTTTCTAGTATATAATATTTTCCTATTTTTAAATTTTCTAAATGTATTTGACCATTACTATCAGTTTTTCCTGTATAAATTAATGTATTATTTTCATCATAGACTTCTATTACCGCATTAGGAAGTTTGTTATTTGTTTTTAGATCTATTTTAGTTAAGATTAATTTACTTGGTTTTAAGTTTTTAATATTTAACTCATATATTTGTTCTTTATCTATTGTTATTGTTGTGTTTTCGGCCATAATATATCCACTTGTTCCTTTTGTTTGAGTGATTATATAAGTTCCATATGGAAGCGATATTTTAGCAAGCCCTTTTTCATTGGTAATTATTTTGTTTACAATATCTCCTTTAGCATTTATTACATTAAATTCTGCTCCAATTTCAGGTATAAAATTTTCTCCAGATCCTCCTTGTGTTTTTGTAAGTAAAATTTGCCCTCTAATAACTTCATCTGCCACAGTTAAATTAATTTCATTACTATCTTCACTTATTTCAAATTCATAAACTTTACTATTTATTTTATATCCTTTTGGTGCCTTTATTTCTTTAATACTATATTTACCGTAATCTAATATAATTTGTCCTTGGCCCTTTTCATCGGTAATAATTTCTCCGACTAAATTATTGTTATGATCATATACTCCATATATGGCATCTTTTAAAGTTGCTTCTCCTTGAGATTCATTTTTATTAGTTTGACTATCTACTTTTTGTAAATTAACCGTTCCTCCGGTTACTTCTACGCTAATTTGAAAATATGGTAAAGTAGGCATACCCATAGAAATTATATCTTGATAAATTGTACTGGTAAATAGAGTGAATTTTTCTGTAGTGTGAGTTCTTTTGGAATAATTAATTGCTTCTTTACCAACTTTATTAGCTGTGATAGTAACTTTGTTGTTATTTTCTTTTACTGTAAGATTTTTGGGATTATTAACTCTAAAAAAATATGCTAGTACATTATTAGTGTCTGTTAAAGTTATTGATTCTCCTAGAAGTAACTTTAATTTTTTATCTGTAAAACTTGCTGTTTTTTCATGATTTTTTACTAATGTGTTTATTTCATTTACTTCTTTAGTATAAAGTGATTTGTTAGGAGCACTATATCTACTTTCTTTAAAAGTCCAAGTAAGATCTGGTCTCATTATTTCCCAAATCATAACTTGGGTTATTCCATACCATTTTTTAGAAGTATGATCTATGTTAGCATTCTTATATCCATATCCATAGTAAGAAATTAATAGTATTTTATTGTATTTATCTTCTGTGATGTTTGCTTTTCCTATTATATTACTTTTTCCTGTTATGTAATTAAATGATCCTTCTTTTGCTTCGCCTAGTGCTATAGCTGGATCTATACAATAGTAAATTCTATTATCGATTGAAGATTTTATCATCCAACTATTATAATCCATATAGCCTGTTGACTCTGCAGCAAAAACAGAAAATCCTGAATTGGGATGATATACATCGTATAATTTACCATTATATGTTGCGGCATCAACTTTTTGTAGATATGTAAGTGTTAAAGAAAGTACTCCTATTAACAATATTAGTTTTAATATTTTTTTCATTTTTATCTCCTTATCTTTTTTGAGGATTTTAATTCCTCTTAATATACAATTAGACAAGAAAATCAAAATGACCTAATTTTTGTAAATAAATTTAGTTAATAAAAAAAAGCATGATTTATCATACTTAGTTATTTTCATGATAAGTTATATCATAATTACTAGGACCTTCAATACATTTTCCATCTATGTCAAATCTACTTCCATGACATGGGCAATCCCAAGTTTTTTCTTCTTCATTAAATATTAATCCACATTTTAAATGAGGACATTTGTTCAAAACTATATGTTTTTTATTATTTTCATCAATATATATTCCTACTTCTTTGCCATTTATTTTTTCAAATATTATTTTACTACTATACCATGATTTATTTTTATTTATTTTAGATGCAGTAAATGATTTAACATTACTTATTAAATTAATAGGAAAATTTAATATTTTTCCAATATTTAAGCCTCGTTTAGGATCAAATAATTCAGTATATCTATTATTCTTATTCAAAATTAAATCACTAATTATTTCCCCTGCTAAGGAGCCGTTGGTCATTCCCCAAGTATTGTATCCTGTTCCTATAAATAAATCATCTTTTAATCTTCCTATATACGGTAGTTTATCACTAGTAATAATATCTTTGTTAGACCAAATAAAGTCTGGAGTTTGTTTGAGATTTTTTATTAAGTGACTAAAATGCTCAATTTCATTATTACTAAATGCTAAATTATGAGAGTCTTTTAATAATATTTTATATATTTTATCACTTGTTTCTAAATATCTAATTGATAAAGTTGGTTGTTTAGGGGTTATAGCACTAAAATATAAGTTTTTATCTGTTTTAGTGGCCATTATGTATGATTTTTCTAAATGAGTTTTGGTTGGCATAAAAAATGGTAATAAGAAATAAGGATAATGCATTGCTATAACTATTTTTTTTGCTTTTACTATATTATTTTCTGCCTTACATATATATAAATTATCTTTATATATATTTATTATTTTTGTATTTTCATAGATACTTATTCCGTTTTTTTCACAAATTTCTTTCATTTTTATGAGGTATTTAAGTGGATGAAATACTCCAGTGTGTTCTACACTTATGGCATATTCTACTTTTTTATTATCAGGTAATTTTTTGGATTCTTTTACTGGTATTTTAAAGCTTTCTAAAAGTTTTTTTTCTTCTTTTATTTTTTCTACTTTATTTTTGTCACAAGAAAATACATATGATTCTACTTCATTATAATCACATTCTATTTTATTTTCATTAATAATATTTTTTACTATTTTTATTGCTTCTTGTTGAGATTCTAGGTAAAGTTTTGATTTTTCAATATTATATATTTTTTTTATGTCAGAATATACTAATTCTTGTAAGTAAGTTAATTTCCCAGTAGTTTTTGAGGTAACACCATGTGCTATTATATTTTTTTCTACTAAACATACTTTTAATCCACTATTAATTAAGTGATAGGCTGTACTTAATCCTGTAATACCTCCGCCTATTATTAGAACATCTACTTCTATATCTTTTGATAGTGGATCATTAGGTTTATAATTTATATTTTCTAACCAAATACTAGATTTTTTCATTGCTTTCACCAGTATTAGTATTTTCTATTTTTAAATTTTTATTTATGGTATAAATAATTATTTCCTAGTGTAGACTTTTCTTATATATTTAGGATTTTCATTAGGAAAAGTATTTATTATCTCTTGATGCCATTCTGCGTAATTTATATTGGGAAAGTATGTATCTGCATTTAGTTTTGTATCTTGTATTTCAGTTAATATCATTTTATCTGATAGATTTATTAACTGTTTATATATAGTACTTCCTCCAATTATGAAAATATTATCATTGGTTGATAGTGAATAATCTATAAACTCTTCAATGTTTTTAAATATTTCTACTTCTTTAGGTAAATCAATATTTGAGGAAGTTATTACTAAGTGTTTTCTATTTGGTAATAAGGATGGTAAAGACTCAAAAGTATTTCTTCCCATGACAATTTGATGTCCTATAGTAGTTTCTTTGAAAAATTTCATATCTTCTTTTATTTTCCAAATCAAATTATTATTTATTCCAATTTCATTATTTTGCCCTACGGAGGCAATAATTATTAAATTTTTCATTTTAATCTCCACTTTTAGATAAATTATTTATGAATTATTTTTTGTGTTTTCTAACCATTTTACAGTATCATTAATTGTTTCATGCATATCTCTAGTTTTATATCCTAATAATTTTTTGGCTTTAGCATTAGAAAATTTAGAGTTTGATGATATAGTATATAAAGAATATTTTGTAAATAATGGTGTTTGTTTTTTTATATTATAATAAAGTTCATAAATAGGAGCAACTAACTTAGCTAGCCATAGTGGTAATACTAACTTTATTCTCTTTATATTTTTAACTTCACATACTATATCTGCTAATTGTTTGATGCTAAAATATTTATTTGATAGAATATAACACTGTCCTTTCTTACCATTACTGCAAGCACTAATAATTCCATCTGCAACGTCTCTAACATCTACAAAATCATATCCTCCTTTAACTATAGCAAATAATTTTTCATTAGAAATTTGATTTATTAATTCAGTTAAATGACTATTACCATAATCATATGGGCCAATAATTCCAGAAGGGTGAACAATGCAAGCATTTAAGTTCTTTTTGGCAACCATTTCCAAAATATACTTGGAAGTTTCTGCTTTTGTTTTGGCATATTCTCCTTTAACTTTAGTAGGATCAAAATTAGTAATTTCTGTTATTGTTTGATTATTTTCTTTCTCTGTAATGGCATGAACACTACTGACATAGATAAGTTTAGCATTTTTTGCTAATACTTTTTCTACTATGTTTTTTGTGCCATTTACGTTTACATCGTAAACTATAGGACTATATTTTGATTTTATATATACCACTGCGGCACAATGTATTACAACTGTTTCCACGTTTTCTGGAACATTAAATATTTCTTCTAATGTTTCTTTTTTTGTTACATCTCCATAAAATATGTGGCAATTTAGTCCCAATAAAGTTTTATTATTTTTTTCTGATCGCACTAATGCTCTTATTTCATTTTCTTTATTTTCTGATAGCTTTCTTACTAAATTATTTCCTAAAAAGCCATTTGCTCCGGTTATGATATAAATTTTTTTCATTTTAACACCTCTATTATTTTTAGTTAAGGCAATTATATCATATTTTTGTTATGGAATAGTAACATATATAATAAATATATTTGTATTATTTTTTTCCAATTTTTGGTAATTAAATATGCACTTATATGATGATCTTTTGTATTATGAATTTGATTTAAACTGTATCATTTGTATTATTTTTATTATCTGCAATATGACTTATTACTAAAAATATTATAGTACGATTCACGACCATAAAAGCAATATAAGCAAATCATCAGAAAAAAGGAAAATAGCAATGCTTAAACAAACAGGAGCAGAACCTAGTTATATTAAGAGAAAACAAAATAGTTTAAGTGATATAAGGAAAGAATATCTAGAATTTTTAGATAAAACTGGTAGAACTAGAATAACAGCAAACAAATGGATAGGAAGTACATCATTAAGTCCTAAAGCTAAAGAAAAGGCTACTAAATTTTATCAAAATTGGAAGAAAAAAGATGATAAGAGGAAGAAACAAGAAGAGTTGATACAAAAAAGTATAGTTGGTAAATTTGATATTAGTAAATATACAAATACTATTAAGACTTCAACAA
>CALVPC010000005.1 GCA_944350405.1 uncultured Bacilli bacterium | reverse complement strand
TTCGCAATATTACTATTTTGCAAATTGTTTTATTTACTTTTTTATGCATAAAAAAAGACTAAAATAAATTTTAGTCACCAACCACTATGTGGTTGTTTTCTTTTGTAGTAAAATTATGTTATGAGTATAATAAATATTTTTGATTCAAAAAAAGAATTATTTAATTGTTACCCTAAAAAAGAATACTTTAATCTTAAAAATATTTTTTCCAATTATTGGGATAACTTTCTAGAATTTGCCGATGAAAATAATTTAACTATTAGACCTGTTGTTTTTAGGGATGTTAACAAAATGATTTCTTGTAAAACTTCTTCTCTTGGTTTTTCTCTTTTTAAATGTCCTCATTGTGATAACGAAAAACTGGTTCCTCACACTTGTAAATCTAGATTTTGTAATTCATGTGGTATTAAATATGCTAAACAAAGAGCTCTTGCTATTGAATCTAAACTTATTAAAGGTAATCATAGACATTTAGTTTTTACTATTTCTGATATTTTATGGCCTTTATTTTTGGAAGATAGAAATAGATTAAATTATATGTTCGAAGCTGTTAGTAAAACTTTAATTTCTTGGTATAAGAAAAAATATAAATCCCTTAAACTTAAACCTGGATTCGTTCTTACTCTTCATACTTTTGGTAGAGATGATAAATGGAATGTTCATATTCATTGTTTACTAAGTGAATTTGCTTTAGGTAAATCACTTGAAAAGAAAATAGATTTTATTCCTTTTGCAATGCTTAGAAAAAGATTTCAAAAAATATTACTTGATTTACTTGAAAAAGATATTGGTAAACAAAACTTTAGAAAAACTAAAAATCAAATATATTCTACATATGATAATGGTTTTTATGTAAGAGCAAAGAAAAATGAATTTCCAAACTCTAAAAAAGCAACTTCTTATATTCTAAGATATTGTGGTAGACCTTGCTTTGCTTCTTATCGTATAATAGATATACAAGATGATTTTATTTCATTTTGGTATCAAAGGCACGAAGATGACAAATTTGTTGTAGAAAAAATTCACATTTTTGAGTTTATTGCAAGACTTATTAGACATATTCCAGAACCACAGTTTAAAATGATAAGATATTATGGTTTTTATTCTTCTCATAAGAATACTTTATACAATAAATGTCAAAAATTAATAGATAAAGCAAAATTACCATTTTATCAATCTTTAAATAAGTAGCAAACATTATTAATTGCTACTTTCAATAAAAATCCTTTAACTTGTAATAAATGTGGGAATACTATGAAGTATGAATGTGGATTTACTTAGAAGGAGTGATTTTTGTATGAAATTAAAAAACAAAAAACAAATTGAATTTATTTGTCCAATTTGTAAAACAAAAGAAAAAATTCCAAGAGAAATTGTTGAGATGCTTGATGAAGCAGATCAACATGGTGTAGATACTCATGTTCCACCAAGATTTGATTGTGAAAAATGTTATGGAAAAATGGTTCCAATATTTTATATTGGAGTTAAAGGTAAAATTTATAAATATAAAGAATAATTAAAACTATTATTATTTTATATCAAATCCAAAAAAAATTGGGCTTTATTTTGTTATGTCCAATTCTTTTTTTATTTATTCTTTGTTGCTTGAGAACTTTCCTATAAGACAAAAAAAGCCTATAACTTAGGCTTTTTATTATTCAATTTCAATCTTTTTCTTTGTAGAGATTTCTTCTTTTTTAGGAACTACTACTTTAAGCACACCATCATTGAAATTAGCTTTAATTGATTCTTCATCTACATCTCCAACATAAAATTGTCTTTTTGTAGAGCCATAAAATCTTTCTTTTCTAATATAATTTTTTCCTTCATCATCTTTTTCTTCATCATGAGAAGCAGAAATAGTAAGGTATCCTTTTTCAACATCAATATTAATTTCATCTTTATTGAAACCAGGAATATCCATTTCTACAACATAATTGTTATCTTCTTCATAAATATCACATTTTAAATCATTAGCTCTAGATAGTTTTCCATCAAAAGTATCAAAAAAATCATCTAAAAAGAAATTTCTAGGTATTAAATTCATATTTCATTCCTCCTTACATTTTAAATATAGCACTTATTTTAGCACTTGTCAAGGGCAAGTGCTAAAATAATTAAAAATAATTTACATATAATTTTATATGAAGAATTCTAATAAAGAAGTACAATTATTATATATTCAATTATATGGTTCTATAATATTTATTATAGCAATATTTATATCAATTATTCTTACTTATAATAATATTTTAAAGCAAACACAAAACAAACAATTATTTAAAAATAAAAATGAAAACAATATAACATTAACAAATAGAATTATTTTAACCATACTTACTATAATATTTACCTATATAAACTATGAGTTTTACATAATAAGCAAACAAAAAAGCAAAGGAACTCTTCAATTAGAAGAATTAATTGCTTCTATTTTTACATTAATTGCTAGTTTCATTTTATTATATACAACCACTGAAAGTATTAAAAATAATACTCAAACTAATAATACAGATACTCCATTAATTTAATTTCTAATTCTATATTTTGGCTTCATAGACATATAAACACTACTATTTTCGATTAAATCTTTTGAAGGAATAATAGACCATTCCTTAATAAAGTTACTTTCTTTATAATTATCAATAGAACCACAAAAAGTAGCTAAATTCAAATAATCATAATCATTTTTATTAACAAAACAGATAAAATCCCATAAAAAATTCTCATCAAATAATAAATTAACCTCAACATAGTGAGAATCATTCAAATTATTATTATTCTTAAGAATGGTGGAAATAATCATAAAATTAGCATCTTCTATTTTATAATTAATATCAGTAAGACTTTTTGTATTTTTTACAACAGTAAATTCACCATCTGTTTTAAATATATCACAAAAACTACTATTATTTTTGCCCTCTATATAATTATAAATACCATTAATATTACCATAGTATACTTTAATAATATTAAGCTCATTATTGTCTTTTAACGTATTCAAAAATTCTAGAAGTTTATCATAACGTTTATGGTAAGTACCATTTAATTCTTTTTTCATATTACACCTCATAAATTAGAGTTTATTATAGCACAGCAACATTAAAAAAGCAAATTATCCTGAGATAATAAGCTTTTGTCCTATTGAAAGTAAATTGCTTGTTAAATTGTTAGCCTTTTTTATATTATCTACACTTACTCCATATTGATTAGCTATTTTCCATAAACTATCTCCTGCTTTTACTACATATTCTTGCACTGTACTACTACCAGGTATCTTTAACTTTTGTCCTATTGAAAGCAAATTACTTGTTAAATTATTATAGCTTTTAAGTTCATCTACGCTTATACCATATTGATTAGCAATCTTCCATAAACTATCTCCTGCTTTTACTACATATTCTTGCACTGTACTACTACCAGGTATCTTTAACTTTTGTCCTATTGAAAGTAAATCACTTGTTAAATTATTATAACTTTTAAGTTCATCCACACTCACTCCATATTGATTAGCTATTTTCCATAAACTATCTCCTGCTTTCACGATATAAACATCCTCTGTTCCTGTATTTTTATCCGAAGTAGGAATAAACAATAATTGTCCAATATTTAAAATATTACTAGTTAAATTATTAGCTTTTTTTAGCTCGTCTACACTTATTCCATATTGTGTTGCTATTTTCCATAAACTATCCCCAGCCTGTACTATATAATACTGATCTCCAGGCAGAGGAACATACTGAGTACCAGTATATATTGCAATAGCTCTAACAACTGCTTCAGCATATTTTTCATAATTATTCTTCAGTCTATCAGCATCTTCTTGATTATCTACATATCCATATTCTATCATAACAGTTTCATAATTAGGCGTATCTTTTATAATATCATAATAATCATATTGAGTATTTTCAGGATCCCTAAGTTGATAATACTTATTAACAACACCTCCTGCTGTAGTCACCTGCTCAGCTATCTCTTCAGCAAAATCACGAGGATCTCTAAGAGCATATATTACTTCAAGACCAGATTCACCACCTGAATTTAAATGATTAGATATCACTATCACATCATCAGAAAGACCATATACCGACTGAATAATATTTATTCTTTCATCAATAGACAGTTCTCTATCACTATTTCTAGTAATAATATTTTCAATTCCTAAATCATCAAGACGCCTCTTAATATAATTTGAAATCAAAAGAGCATACTCCTTCTCAACTAATCCATTACCAACATTACCAGAATCAGAACCTCCATGCCCAGCATCAATAACAATCTTTTTTGCCATTATAATCACCTAAAATATTTTATGAAATAAATTATATATAATTACAACAAAAAAAGATTATGATACCACAATCTCTTCTAATTTTTTTCTTGGTCTAGGTTTAATTACTTGATCACTATATCCAACACAAAGACAAGAAATACATTCTAAATCAATCTTTAAAAATTCACTAATTTCTTTTTTTATATAATTAGTATTAGCAATCCATAAACTACCAAGACCCAAACTAGTAGCTTTTAAGTGCATATTTTGAATAAAAGCACCCAAAGATAACATATCGTTATCTCTAGAATTACCACTATCATCATAAAAAATCACAATTAGTATAGGAGCTTCCTTTATAACATTAGCAGTACTAACTATACTATTATCTAAAGCTGCTTTTTTTAACAAAAGACTAGCAATATAATCTTTATCAGTACGTTTCAAAATTTTTATTTTCCATGGTTGTCTATTATGAGCCGAAGGAGCTAAAATACCTGAATTAATAATATCGTAAATAAGACTATCATCAACATCTGTTTCTAAATATTTTCTAACACTTCTTCTAGCAGAAATAACTTCATCAAAATTCATTATCTTTTTAACCCCATTTTATTCTTCATATCTAGATATTTAGCTTTAGCAATTACTCTTGCTTTTACAATTCCATTATCAAGCACTCTATCTAACTCTTCACTATTTATTAATTCATTATATCTATCCTGTATTTTTGAAATCAAAGAACATACTACGTCTGCTACTGCTTTTTTAAAAGCACCATAATTAGCATTTAAAAATTCGTTTTCTATATCAGGAATGCTTTTACCAGTAACACTTGCATATATAGTTATTAAATTAGAAATACCTGGTTTATTTACTTCATCATATTTCACACACATTTCACTATCTGTTGTAGCACCCATAATTTTCTTCCTTATCTCTGAAATATCATCAAGTAATCGTATAATTCCTTTAGGATTTTCACCAGATTTACTCATCTTTTTAGTTGGGTCTACTAAATCCATTATTTTAGCACCATCATCATTAATAAGAACATCTGGAATGTTAAATGTATCACCAAATTTTTTATTAAAACGAATAGCAATATCGCGAGCAATCTCTACATGCTGCTTTTGATCAATACCAACTGGTACATAATCAACATCATAAGCTAAAATATCACTAGCCATCAAAACAGGATACGTAAAAAGTCCTGCCGAAAAATTAGCATGCTTCTTACTTTTATCCTTAAACTGTGTCATACGAGAAAGCTCTCCAAAATATGTATTACATTCTAACATCCATGAAATATTTGCGTGATATTCATTTTCTGATTGTAAAAATATAACATTTTTATCTGGATCAATTCCACATGCAATATAAAGAGCAATTAAACTCCTAATATTTTTACTAAGTTCTTTAGGATCTTGAGGAATAGTAATAGAATGTAAATCAGCAATAAAAATATAACTTTCATACTCATCTTGATACTTAACCATTTGTTTAATAGCACCTATATAATTACCAAAAGTAATAACTCCAGTTGGTTGAATTCCAGTTAATATTTTTTTCATATTAATAACCTCCTAATTAATTATATCACAACTTATGCTATTTTTATCATAACTAATAAAAACAAAAAATATTTCTTGTAATTAATGCTAAATATAAAATAAGTTTTTATAAAATAACACAAACTTAAAACTTCAAACACTATCAAATATTTAATTATAAAATTAAACAATTTGCAATAACAAATAAACTATATATACTTAAATACATGAATGAAGAAATAAATAATATTTTAAATAATATTAACGGATATCCATTAGACAACGATCAAAGAAAAATAGTCTTATCACAAGATAAATATCTTTTAGTATCCGCAGGAGCAGGATCTGGTAAAACCCTTACAATACTAGGAAAAATAAGATATTTAATAGAAATAAAGCATTTAAAAGAAGAACAAATAATATGTATCTCTTTTACTAATGAAGCAACTAATAATTTAAAAGAAAGTATTAAAAAAAATTTTAATTATAATATCAATTGCTATACATTCCATAAACTAAGCTTAGAAATACTAAAAAAAGAAAAATATACTATCACAGAGACAAATACTTTAAGATATATAATAAATGAATTCTTTGAAAACATAATATACTTCAACAAAGATAATATTAAAAAAGCTCTAAAATTTCTAAAAATAAAATACTCTATTTTCAATTATAAAAAGAAATATAAAACATTAAAAGCAAATGAACTTAATCAATTGAAAAATTTAATAGAAAAATTTATTAACTTATATAAATCAAATGATTATAAAAATAAAGACTTTTTATTCTTTTTAAAAGAAGCAAAGAAAAAGAGAAATTACAAGAAAAATAGTAGTTTTCTAATTCTAACATTTTATATATACTATATTTATGAAAAAGAATTATCATCAAAAAAAGAAATAGATTTTAATGACATGATTAAATATGCTACAAATTATATAAAAAAAGAGAACTATAATAATAAAATAAAATATATAATAATTGACGAATTTCAAGATACATCTCACTTAAGATTCAATCTAATAAAATCAATTATTGAAAAAACAAATGCTAATCTATTAGTAGTAGGAGACGATTTTCAATCTATATATAGATTTACAGGATGTGATTTAAATATCTTTTTAAACTTCAAAAAAATGTTTAATAATGCTAATATTTTAAAAATAGAAAATACTTATAGAAATAGTCAAGAACTTATAGATATTGCTGGAAGTTTTGTTATGAAAAATAAAAACCAATTGAAAAAAGATTTAAAATCAAACAAGCATGAAAATTACCCAATAAATATAATATATTATAGCGAAATAACAACTACATTTATTAAACTAATAGAAAAAATATATCAAGAAACAAAAAAACCTATATTAATATTAGGCAGAAATAACTTTGATATAAATGAAATACTCAAAAATAAATACTTTATATTAGAAAAAGAAAAACTAATATATCGAAAAAATTATAATATAAAAATGACATATCTAACAGTACATAGATCAAAAGGTTTAGAAGAAGAAAATGTTATATTAATTAATTTAAAAAATGATAAATCAGGTTTCCCAAATAAAATAGAAGATGATGAAGTTTTAAAATACGTATCATGTAAAGAAGATAACTACCCATTTTCTGAAGAAAGAAGATTATTTTATGTTGCAATAACTAGAACAAAAAATAAAAATTATTTATTAGTCCCTAAAAACAACGAATCCATATTTATTAAAGAATTAAAAGCAACTTATAAAGAAAAAATTAAAGTACTAAAACTTTAATTTTCAATCTTTTTACATACATCTACAAATCCTATACAATTAGAATACTTTTTAAGTTCAGATATAGTAAGCTTAATAGCACTATTACTACTACCACAAGCTGGATATACATAATCATAATTTTTAAGAGACTCATCCAAATAAACTTTAACATTCTCATTAACTGCAAAAGGACAAACACCTCCAACAGCATGGCCAACATATTCCTCAACTATATCAGAAGGTATCATCTTTGCTTTACAATTGAAAGTATCTTTAAATTTACGATTATCAATTTTCATATTACCAGCAGTAACAATTAAAATAGGCTTATCAGCAATAAAAAATGACAACGTCTTTGCTATTAAACATTCATCACATCCAATAGCCTTTGCAGCATCCATAACCGTAGCAGATGATTTATCAAATTCTAAAATTCTATCCTGAATTCCATATTTTTTAAAATATTCCTTAACTCTCATTAATGACATAAAAATATCTCCTATCTAAAAAATAGATTAACATAGTTAATATAAAATAGCAATTAAAAAATCTAGATAATACTAGATTAATTAATATATTTAACCATTAAAATGGATAATAACATCTGGCAGGGGATGAGAGAATCGAACTCCCAACAGTGGTTTTGGAGGCTTTTTTTACCCTAGCTATTTCAACTCAAAAAAACTATTTATATTTAAAATATACCCTTTCTATAAGGGTTTTGTCAATATCTTTTAATCAATTTTAATTTCACTAAAATTAAAAACAATTAAAAAAAATCAATAATAATTAAGCAATTTGGTACACATTTTGTACACAAAATAAAATCATGTAAAAATAGTGTACCAAAATCACCTAAACCTGCAACTAGGGTTATAATTTTATAGTTGGTGGTAATGGTTCAATTTTGATACTCAAATAACGAGAAGTATAACCTACAAATAATGCATTGATTTCTTCATCACTTAACATAGAATCAATTTTAAGTATCTTATCAAAAATGGGAAACAACTCCCTAAAATAATTTTGACATCTTTCCAATTGAAAGTCAAAATTAGAACTATCTATATACTCATTACATATCTTTTCTAAAATGCTAATAAGTTTTTTATTGTCATTAAATCTATTACTTACTATTTTATAAAGTTCGGCAACTGATAATCCTAACTTATTATAAAACTCTTCTTCATAAACAGTAGTAAGTTTTCTTTCTTCTGCCAAATTTGATTGAGCATAAAATGTCATAGTGGTATCAAATGATGAATGACCTTGGTGTTTTTGAATAGCTTTAATATTCTGCCCTTTAGCAACAAAAAATGTAGTATTAGTAGTTCTTAAATTTTTTAGAGGAATTAATTTACTCATATTAATTCTTTTTAAAAATTTTCTAAATTCAAATGAAAATCTATTGGGATCAATTAAATCTAAACTATCCCATGCAGTAAATACATAATCATTATCTGTTACAACAAAACCACATGCTTCCTTAAACTTTCTATATTTTTCTAATAAATCTAGACAATGACTAGTTAGAACAATTTCTCTTTCACTAGCTTTAGTTTTGGTAGGCTTTATAATATCTCTACCATCTAATTTCGATTTAATAAAAGCCCGAGAAATAGTTAAAGTTTTTCTAATTTTATTTATATCACTAAATTTAATAGCGAGAGCTTCTTCTCTGCGAACGCCACTATCAAGCATTAATATAATTAAAGTTCTAAATCTTATGTTTTCATTTTCAACTTTATCATGTATATAGTGCATTTCTTCTTCCGTGAAATACTCCTTATCTTTTGCAACTGCATGAGGTTTATTCTTAACTCGTTCAAATGGATTAATATCAATTATTTTCAAATCATCTTTAAAATAGTTAAATATTTTATGAATAAAAGAAAATGGCTTATATAGAGTATTTTCAGATAATCTCTCGCCATTTTTCTTTTTAATTCCATACAAATAATTTACAAATTCTTGTGCTCTTTCATCATCAACATTATTAATAATTTCATCAAAAATTTTAGAGTTTTCTAAATATTTGTTTCTTGTAAGAGCTATAACATCATGATCATAAGTACCAGCTTGAATAAACCCTTTATCTAAATCTTCTTGCCTCTCTTTCATATAAACTTCTATTCCCTCTCGAACAGAATTATATTTTGTTATCTTTCCCTTTGACTCTTTTAAAGTTCTAGTTTTTTCTTCCAAAACTTTTCCTTCTTCTTCTCTCATTTTGACAAAATCATATTTAGTATTGATTGCATCCAAAAGATTATGTTGAACCTTAGTATATCTTTTTCCATAAGGATTAGGAACTGATACTCTAAAAGTATTAGGAGAAATTTCATAAATATATTTTAAATCTTCATCCGTAATTCCTAATCTTACTGCCTCGCTATAAGAAATAGAATACTTCTTTATTAAATTCTTACTTAATTTACTACCCATTATTTATTTCTCCAATTTACAATAGCATTAGACTTTGCTTGTCTATTTTTAATGAAATCTTCTATATCTTCTAATTTAAAATATCTTTTATTACCAATCCATGTAACTTTTAAAATTCCCTCATTAATACCATTTGTGATAATATGTTTAGATAATATTGGATATAGCTCTACTATTTGATTAATATTATATAATTCATTATCTTTTACATCATTTTCTGATATTGTACCTGTCTCATATTCTTTTAATAACTTGCCAATTTCAAATATTAATTCCCCAAGTGAAATTTTTTTGTGATCTATATATAACCCTCCTTATAAACTCAAAATATCACGTGTTTTATTCATGTTTTCTTTAATAGAATCCAAAATAAAATCTCTAACTTTTTTATGCATTTCACGAGCAATTTTATCTTCAAAAGTGTAAGAATCAAGTTCAGCTCCGTCCCACATATTTAACTTATCACAATTAATATGTTTACCAATAACAACTGAAATTTGATTATGCACACTTCTATTATTGGGCATAAATATCCAAAAGCATAAATCTAAATTAGGATTATATTTATCAAATATTTTTAGAACACAGCCTTGTTCTTTTCCATTGTTAAATATTTCTGCAACACCATCAGTATTTATGTTATCTTTATATAACTGATTTATTACTGCATTTATAACATCTTGACTTTTTTTAACTTTTTCATTCCATACAATCATATTAAATTCCCTCCCTTACATTTTTAATACTTGTTTATCATTAATATTAATTTCTCGATCGTAAAATTTCTCAAAATTATTAATGATTTTTTTAGAATAATTCACTATTGTACTAAATGAATCTTCAATCTCTTTAAAGTCCTTGTTTTTGCTCCAAGAATATAAATAGTTTAGAGAATAATTATTTGAATTTAAACCTAATGATTTTGTTACTACATATGCAATAGCTTCAGCTTCTGATTCATATTGATTTCTATGTTCTCTATATTCTTTACCATTATTTTTTAAATGTTGATGAGCTAAAGCATGAGCATATTCATGAATAATTACCTTAAGTCCCATTAAATTGCTTAAACCTTTTCTTATAACTATAGTGTCATTATTATGATCACAATATCCTTTCATATCACTTGTGAGATTTTCATATTTTACTTTAAAACCATCTTTATATATTGTTTTGATAAAAGCATCTGTTATTTGATCAGATGATGGATCTTCAATAGTAGGCTCTAATTCTTCTATCAATTCTACAGGCATATTAGTTTGACTTATATCAAAGACCGACCCAACCTTAAAATGTGTTAATTTTTGGTTATAAAATTCAACAGAGTTATCATCCTTATTTTTATATTTTTTTAATTCTTCATCAGTTAAAGTAAACAAAGGTTTTATAGTCACATTTTCTTTTTCACTAATTTTTACATATGTTAAAAAAGATGGGATTAGTATTTTAATACTTTTCTCATCTTTTTTAGGATAATAGCCCATTTTCGAAAATGTTTTAAATGAAGCAACATATTTTGAATCAGGATTTTGTAAATGAATTAAACACATATTATTAAAAGAATAATTATTAAAATTAATTATATTATCTAAAAACTTTTTTATATCACTTTCATCTTTGAACTTTTGCAAAGCTTCTTTTTTTAAATTTGTTAAAATTTCTTTTACTTGATTATCTAAAGTTTCTTTTTCTTTAACATCTTTAGTATTTTTTGCAATAAAACTTAACTTCACAATTTCTTTTACTTTCTCTTGTATTATTAATACCCCCTATATTTTTATTTTTTCTTTTATTAAATCCATTTCTTCATCAGATATTTCAACTTTATTTTTATTTAACAATTCTGGTATATCCGCAAAATCAGAAATTCTTTCTAAAATCTCACTTTCCGTATTAACTTTTAGTAAATCATCCTCTAAAACACCACCATCAATTAAATTTCCAGAAGAATCATAAAGCGTATAATCATACCCATCATCTGTGGTATGAAAATTAAAATATGTTTCATTGCTTAATTTATAATTTTTATCCATAATTTCTATCGAATCCTTTTTTGATATTTCTTTACTAAAAAAAGTATTATTATAATAATCTTTTAAATCATTAAATAAAGAACTTTTTTCTTCGATTAATTCATTTTCTATAATTTCTATATTTTCAAAGTAATATATTATTCCAGCACAAGCATCTTTATTTAAAAGTGAATTTTTAATACTCTTTAAATCCTCTTCATCATTTCCAAGTGAATTGTCCAAAAATTCATAATGATCAAAATTTTTTAAAAAATCTAATAGTCTTTCAGCTAAACCTTGTATATTTCTTTCTATATTATCCCTCCTAAACTTATTCTAATTCTAATTTGTCATTTTTATTTTGCTGACTTCTAAATTCATCTAAATTAAAAACCTCAATCTTAAAATCCTTACTTTTATTAGGTACATTTATAATTTTATAATCTATTCCATAATCGTCAATTGGTGGAAATTTTGATTTTATAGGATATTGTCTAGCTGATAAAAAAATTCCTTCTCCAAGCTTAAATCTCATCAACTCATCTGATGTTAATAATTCTCTACCAAGTAAAGATGAATCCTGTGATATGTTAAAGTCTGTTTGGTTAATTCTTGATGATGTAGATACTCTAGAAGTAGATATAGTATATCTTCCTAAACGTGTACTAATTTCTTTAGCAGTATCATTATCAAAAGTTAATAAATAGATTGTATTAGTGCAATTGGCTTTTATAGTTCCTGCAGAATTTTTGTAAGTTTCTTTAAGTTGATTAAAATCTTGTATTACTAAATAAAATCTAATATTCCTAGAACGTGATACAGTTATTTTATTTGATATTGAAGTTATTGGAGGCATGTTGGCAAACTCATCTAAAACAAAATTAACTCTAATAGGTAATTTCCCACTAGATAAAGATTGTGCAGAATTTACCAGTGCCTGATAACATTGATCAATGAATAAACTTGCTAAATCATGTCTAGATTCCTTTTCATCAGGAATAATTAAAAAAACTGCAGTTTTAATTTTTCCTATTTCTTCTAATTCAAAATCAGTTCTACTTGTTAAATTAGCAATTCCTGTATCACTAAAAATCTTAATCACAGTTGCTAAAACCGAGAAAAGCGTAGCTCTAGTTTCTCCTTTCGCAAAGCTACCTGTAGCATAACTCATCTTACTTAAACTACCAAAAGGTTTATTTTTAAAATATAAATCTAAAGAATTATATCTTTCAATGTTTTTAGTTCCATGTTCTACTAATAAATTATAGATTGAATAAAGATTAACTTGAGATTCATTAGGAGCATCTTCAATTAATGCATAACATAAAGCAGACAAGACAGCCATAGCTGATTTTTCCCAATACATATCTTTAGAAGATAAGTTTTTACATAATGACTTAGAAAAGTTCTCAATCAAATCACCAGCCAAATCCACATTTCCCTCTTTATAGTATTTATAAGGTAAATGTAAAGGATTCCAGCCATCACTAGCTAAAGCATCACGAAGATTTATTATTTTTATCTTATATCCCTTTTTCTTTAAATAATCAGCTGTATAAGAATATAATTCTCCTTTAGTATCATTTATAATCATAGACTCTCCAGCAGAACCTAAATTAAAAATTAATGGTAATATACATGATATTGTTTTACCACTTCCAGTTGAACCAATAATTAGTGTATGATCAAATTTATCTGAATAATAAAAATTACCATCCAAATAAGTGACTGGAACACCACCTGTTTTTATTTCATCGCTTATATTCCAAACTTTATATTTTTGTTTAATTTCTTTTTTAGTCATCCATCTAGAACTACCGTATTCAAACGAACCATCCTCTTTAGGTATTTCCTTTTTTCTTTTTAATTTTAAATTAAAATCTTTATCACAAAGAGCAATGGCTAAAACAAAAATTATTGTTAACAATATAGTGCCAACTAATAAATCTAGTGTAATGTTAGAGATAACTTCAATAACATTAAAATTCCATGTAAGTTTTAAATTACTTTCAATAATACTAACCAAATTAAAACATATATTACTTGTAACTATTAAAGACAGGAAGAAAATAATAACATAAATAATTATTTTTTTCTTTTTGATTACAATACCTCCTACATAAAGTTTTCTTTGTTTTCTAATTCGTAATTTATTTGATTAATTATTTCTTTTTCCTCTTTTTCCAATTCATAAGCTAAATGTTTCATAGATCTATTAATCATTATCTTATAATTTAAATCTTTATAAAATTCTTTATTTTTTAAATTTCTATATCTTTCATAACTATAACCAAGCTTTTTTAAAGCATTGTACAATTCAGTAGAAGACATTTCATTATCTAAAGTTGTTATTCTCATCATAACATCGTTAATTTCTAAACCAAATTTAGAATTACTAATCCATTTAGCTATTACTTTTTTTGTTTCTACATCACTTAAACCACATAACTTACATATCTTATAAAGTTCTTTTCCAATATTTATTATGGTTTCATTCTTAACATAATTTCTACTTTTAAATTTTAAATTTTTAATATTCCTTTTTAAAAATTTAATTTCATTTTCCATTATGTCTGCTGTTGAATATCTTTTGAAATTAAGAAGAATCTCATTACCAATTTTAGAATATAATTTATTTAATTGTTGATTATAATACTTATTATTCATATTATCTTTTGACATACCATATAAAGTGTTTAATTCTTTCTGATGTTCTTCTAACAAACGCAAATATTTAGCATATTCATATTTAGTAGAATCGTGTAGTAATATGTACTCTATAATTGCATCCAAATCTTTTTTATAAACAATCATATTTTTAGAATTATATTGAAGTCTTCCTTTCTTTGGTAATTGTTCATACAAGTTTAATAAGAGTTTATTTAAACCTTTTCTATAATCATCACTAAATAAACTTTTTGTTTTTAATTTATTAAGCTCATTATAATTTATATTACCAACAATTTTAGAAAAGCTTTTATCCCTTAACTTATAAAATTTAGTATTATCAATCAAATAATTACCTACATTACTTTTAAATTTATGTATAACAACTTTTTCATATCTAGGATTCTTTTTTTTGGCATTTTTTTCATAAATACAAAAATGAATGTGGGGATGAAAAACATCCCTATGTAATGAACACATCCATTCAGTATTATTAATATCTAGTCCCATATCTACAATTAAAGATGGAATCACATTATTAGTTAAATTAAAATAATCAGTTTTAGATATTAAACCATGTTTTATTGCAAAATCAGGAGGAAAGGATAGAAATCCTCGCCAAAAAATGCCTTTTTCATTCATATCATTAATTTTTTCTTTTGCTTTAGCTTTTGACAAATTCCCTTCAGAATTCCATAAAAACACATCATTATCTTGATTAGTAGTATACATGTTATAATCATTTAAAATATCATAATTATCTATACTGGTAGAATCAGCTTTTGACTTTTGTGATGCATATCCAATCCATTTAGTTATACCAACTTTTTTATTTTTGGGAGTCCTATATTGAAGATTAAATACAATATCACTTTTACTCATCTTCTAAATTCCTTTTTCGTTCAGCCATATTTCTTAAATCTTTAAGTACCAAATCCTGTGACTTTTCTATGATAGGGTGTGGTAAAATTGATATACTTAAATCTTCTTTAGTTTGAGGTATTTTTAATTGTTGCATAAAAATATCTTGAACTTTTAATAAACATTTCAAATTAAAATCAATAGCATTTTGAACCACCATAATCTTTTTATAATATTGTTCAAAGCTTTTTTTAAAAGCAGTATCAAATAGGTTGATGAATTGTGACTGACTATCATTTAACTTATTTATTTCTAATTTTTCTTTAATAGCCTCATTAATAAATTGTGATAAATTTAAATGCATTTTTTCAGCTAACGTGACAATTTCTTTTTTGTCATCTTCTTTTATACGAATAGTTATTCTTTCATCTTTATTTATTTTTATCACTACTTATTTCTAATAAACTTATATTATTAATGATAAATTCTTTGATTTTTTGTTCTATAAAATCCTGTTGAGTTAAATTATATTTAGATAAAAGTTGTTTAAAAACCTTACCAAGTTCTTTATCAATTCTTCCTTTTATAATTTCAAACTCATTACTATTTATTTTTTACACCTCCTAAAATCTTGTACTAAAATATGTACTATTATTTTTTTATTTCTTTTTTTGTATTGTTTTTTTAAGCAGGATAAGTATGGCAGACAAACAACTCCCCAGTGGGGAGTTTGCCTAGAAATATCGGTAGTTTTGAAAATATTTGTTGTCAGACATTTCTTTTATTGTCATACATTTGTTATTACATAGTTTGAAACTTTTTATAACATTTGTGATAACAATTTTATAGAATTCAATATAATTGATTTTTATAAAATGTACTTAAATCAATTTTATTTTTTTGCTTTACTATCTAAATCTTTTTTTACTATAGATAGTGGATCTTTTAAATTTTCTTTATCAAAACTTAAATTAGGTGTCATAACAGAAAAGTGTAAGTGTATTCCTGTTGATTTTCCTGTACTACCAATTATCCCAATTTTCTGTTTTGATGTAACTGGCTCTCCCTCCTTTACAACAATAGAGTCATCCAACATATGCCCATAAGCAGTATAATAAGTAACTCCATTAATAACATGTTCTATATAAACATAATTTCCAAGTTCATTTGCATTATATCCAGTTTCTTTAACAACACCATTAGCACTTGCAACTATTTCTGTGCCACTAGGAGCAGATAAATCTATTCCTGAATGAAAAGCACTACCACTATATACTGGATCAGTTCTAGTGCCAAATTTTGATGTAATAATGTAATCAACACCACTTTTAAATGGTACGGTTAATCCATAAGTCTCTGGCACAGCTTCGGCATCAATACTTGAAGTATCAACTACTGCTACTAATAAAAAAATAATAAGTATGATAGTTAATAACGGAATACAAGAAACAAAAATATATATTTGTGTTAATTCCTTAATTATCTACCACCTGCTGTGCCAAATAATAACTCTTCTTCTTCTCTTAAATGTATATGAACAGGTAATCTTGTATCTTGGCTAATAACAAATAATCCATCACCTTGAGAAGCAGTAGTTAAAAATTGAGTTTCAAACTCACTTAAATTCATCATTTTTTGTACAGCTTCAATTTCTTTTTGTCCTTGTGCCATAGCTAAAATATATGCACTATTATCAATAATAACTTGTCCAAATCTTTCAATACCACTAGCACAAAAGTCAATTAAGTTTTGAGAAACAATCCAAAGAGAACCATTATATTTTCTAATTCTTTTAGATGCTCGTTTTAAAAAATCAATTCCATCTTTATTATTTGGATCTATTATTAAATGTGCCTCATCACAAACTAAAATAACTTGTTCATCACGATTCTTACTAATTTCGTTCCAACACCATGAAAGAATATTGAAAAATTGAGTTCTTAAAATACACTCATCTGAATCAACTAGATTGTGTATATCAAGAACAATAAAATCTGAATTTTCATCTACATTAATTGAAGAATGACCATTAAACAATCTTGCATCAGCTCCAATTGTTGCTTTTTTTAACATAGAACTTATTTTTTCTAATGACTCTATAACATTTCTTACTTCATCATTTTTTTTAGCTTTTTTTAATGTTTCAACAACTTTATTATATAAATCTTCTAAAATAGGATAGTCCTTACTAGTAAGTTTAGATAAATCTGTATCAAAATCAATTCCTTTATCTTTATATACTTCAATTAAAATTTCTTCCATTTTAGTAAGTTCATACGCACTTAAACCTTCTAAATAATATTTAATAAAAGTTCTAAATGTCTGAAAGTGTCTAGATAAATCATTACTAAAACTTTGTGCTTCATCATTATCTGCTGTACTTCTTCTTACTTCTAACGGATTTATCATACCATGACTTCCAGTACCACAATCAATCCAAGAACCACCTATATTATCGCATAAATCTTTATATTCACGTTCAGGATCTATAATAATTATTTTACTGCCTCTACACCAATTTCCTCTAACTAATTTTTTTATTAAAGTAGATTTTCCACTTCCACTTTTACCAATAATTGTAGCATTTGAATTATTTCGTTTATTAGTCCTTTTCCATAAATTAAAAAATAAAGTACTACCTAATAAATCAAAACCTATCATCAAAGCATCTTCATCATCTTGCAAGGTTTGAAATATAAAAGGAAAAGATGAAGCTAAAGTCATCATTGGAACAGGAAGTCCAAATTCTTTTTCAAGTTCATTATAAAGAGTAGGCAAACACATCTTTAATGATCTTTCTTGATCGAACATTAAATCAAAGCCATTCATTCCATAAGAAGATAAAGTATTTTTTAATTCTTTTTTAGTTCTTTCTAAATTTTCTTTAGAATCTCCATAACATAAAAAATTCACTGTTAAAAGTGAAAATTTTTCATGCTCACGATCTATTCTATTTACTAACTCTGTATAATCTTCTAGCTTATTATTTAAAAGTATTTGGTCATTATAATCATTAACATTTATCATTTTAGATTTAACCTCTGATATGCTTTTTTTAAGAGTATTGCTAATTTCTATTGAATCCATTGGACTAATAGACATAACCATACGAGTATTATTAACATTGGCAACAGCTCCCAGCCAACCAACATCTACGGCAGAAGGATAAGTCGTCAAAGTTAGAACACTTATATAAGCATCACCTAACACAATATCTTTTTCATTAATTTTTAGTCCTGATGGGCAAATTTTTTCCTTAAAAGGTTTATCGATAAGTTGTCCGTCTCTTTTAAACAAATCTAATGATGTAACAGGATTTAAAATGATATACAATAATTCTCGCCAATCTTCACTAGAAATTTTATTGCTAGCTAAACCAATGGAAGAAAATTCTTGAATTAAACTATTAATTTTTTGATTCATTAATTTTTCATTTGTATTGTCTTCTTCTAATATAAGATAAAATTCTCTATTAACAACCCATTTTTTATTATTTAAATTTTCTAAAAAAGAATAGTCTTCCTTTAATAACTTAATCTTATTTTTGTTTGTTTCATTTCTTATTTTTGAACCCAGAATATTTAAATTATTATCTAAATTTATTGACTTATCAATACTAAATATTTTAATAGGATAATCAATAGAATTTAAAACCTTTTTTAGTTCGCTCACTTTTACTTTTTGTTCTTCATCATATAATAGATGCAAGTTCAAAGAATTAACTTTTATTCCACCAATAATTTTATCATTATCTAGATAAACAATATTATTCCAAACATCTTTAAAAGGTAAGAAATCCTGCAAAGTTTTAGGAATGTTTTTATTATTATTTTTCTTTTTACTATTCATCGATTATTCTTCCGTTAATATAATTCAAACATTTTAAATCTTCCATTATATGTTTTACTTTTACATTTTCTTGTTCTAATAATCTCAATTTATTATCAATTAAAATTAAGTTTCTTAAATAATGGGACATTGTTATATTATTTTTATAGGCTAACTTTTTTATTTTTTCTTTTTGAGCCTTACTTAAATATACTTTTACACAAGTATCACAAATATTTCGTTTAACTATTAAAATCACCTCTTAAATTACTAATAAATTCACTAACTCCATTAAAATCATATTTTCTTAGTACTCCCATGTTTAAAGTTGCAATTAGAATAGAATGATAATTATATGTAGTAACTCCAACTACCTCTCTGATTATCTTATATTTTTTTAAAGTGTTGATAAGTCCGTTGTTATTAACATCGGGATTAATAAAAATATGTTCTTTATCACAATAAAGATCACTTAAGTCTGTCGTTATTTCAATTTCTTTGTTTTTGCTTTTTATTTTTAAGCATAATCTATTGTTTGGATAGCTACTTACTTCTAAATTCCAATTAACTTTTTTCCATTTTATAAATTTTTTATTACTAATTTTGATACCTCCTCATTTTATTTTGTATTCTTTTTGTTTCAGTCTAAATTTTAAAAACTTTTTTATTATTTTTAAAAGAGTATTTCCATTAGGCAAAGGAATCAAAAGCAAAAATGTTAGTATTGGGAAAAAAACAAATGAAATCATTTTCAAATAATAGATATTTATAAACATAGATAAAATATATCCTATACCTATGCTTATAGCCATTAAAATGATTTCGCTTAATCCAAATCCTTTAAAAATTTCTCTTTTTACTTTAATGTTTTTAGGAATTAAGTACAACTTTTATTCCTTATTATTTAATCTGTCATTAATATTTTGCATATAATTATTTTTTAAAGGATTGTACTTTATATTAGAGTAATTGCTCATAGAATTTGAATTAAAATCACTTGAAGGTTTTTTACCCATTTTTTCATCTACATATCTTTGATTTAATTGATTTGCTTTCCAATGGTTACCTCTAGACATCTCATCTTTTATACTTGCCATTTGATTTGAGCCTAAATTATTATGCGAAAATATTTGATTTCCAAAATTCATAGCTTGTCCCATACCTCCTTTTATAACATTAGTTCCCATTGACAATGCACCACTTGAAACTGATCCAGCTATTCCAATTCCTGCTGAAATGCCATGCCCTAAAGCAGTTAATGATTGTAAGTCACCTAAACCTGACATCATACCTGATTGTTGACCTAGCAATGAACTGATTAGTGTTGGTGTTGATATTACAAATAACAACGCTCCTATTATTAAAAAGATAGAAGTTAGTAAACTCCTACCATCCATTGATGATCCAAACATATTGAGAAGTAATCCTATTCCCACGAATTGAACAGCTGTGATTAAAAATAACCCCATCGTATGTTTAGCCCAAGTCTCAAATGTTTGAGATCGATTATTGGTTAAACTAGTTGAACAAAAAGGTCCTATAATTTTAAATAGAGCAATTTCCATCACACGCTTAGCCATTTGAACTGCAATAAAGAAAAATAGAAATATCGTTAATATAGATAAAACCAATAACATAAAAAAGTTGAGGGAGTATTTATAAGCATCACCTATACCTACAAATCCACCACTAGTATCATTAATATCAACTTTTTTCCAATTTTTAACTAAATACGCTTTATCCTTTTTTGTCATTTCATCATCGTTAGCCATAGACTGAATAAGTGCACTAGATATAGTTGTATTAACGTTTTCTTCTGATGCCGATACACTAACAACTGCTTTAGTTAAATTAGTAGAGATATTATGCCCGAACTGAAACAAAAAAGGAATTAAAAACATAATCACAATTGATAAAACGGCACCTCTATATATAGAAAATGTGAACTTGTCAATAAAAAGTAGACAGTAAAAAACGATTATTTAAACCCTGATTGAGTCCTATACTCAATTGGGGTTT
>CALVPC010000004.1 GCA_944350405.1 uncultured Bacilli bacterium | reverse complement strand
GCTTTACACCACATTTCTTTAGGAATTTTTCTTTTTAATGATTTTTCTACTTCTAATACTGTAGCATCCTCTTTTGCAAGTCCTAATCTTTTGGAAGTTCTTTCAACATGAGTATCTACAGCTATATTTGGCTCATTATATAACTCACTTAATACAACGCTTACTGTTTTTCTCCCAACCATTGGTAAAGATTCTAAATATGTTCTATCATTTGGTACATAGCCCTTTTTCATGATGCTATTAGCTATTTCTATTACTGCTTTACTTTTTTTGGTATAATTTCCTAAAGTATATATTATTTTTTCTATATCTTCTAATTTAGCCTTACTAAGTTTTTCTAGACTATTATATTTAGTAAATAATTCTTTAGTTACTATATTTACTCTTTTATCCGTTGTTTGAGCACTTAGCATTACTGCAATTAGAAGTTCGTAGTCTTTACTATAATTTAACTCACATTTTGGATTGGGTATAATTTGGTTTAAATAATCAAATATTTCTCTATACATCTTCATCTAACCAATCATAGTCAAAAAGATCTTCTTGAATTTCTTCATATTTTTTTCTTTTCTTTATATCTGATGCTTTTTTATACCCTTTTTTAGTCCACTCATGAAGTATTTTATCAATATACTTTAAATTGCCTACTCCATTTAATACTGCTTCTTTTAAGGCTTCTTTTATTAGTTCTTCACTAATATTTGATTCTAACCATTCTCCAATTGTTTCATACTCTATAGGTGATAGTGTTCTTCCTAGTTCTGCTTCAATTATATTATAAATTTTACTATTTTCTTCTTCTTTGCTATTTTCTTCTTCATTTAAGATATTCATTAGTATTTTTTCATATAGGGAACTTATATCAATATATTCTTGCATCTTTGAATCTATTTTTTTCACTATTATATTTATTATTTTTTTCTCACTAAGTGATGAAATAACTTCCATTATATCAGTAATATTCCAATTTAAATTTTTAGCTAATTCTTCACTATTAAAAATGATTAGATCTTCTTTTGTTATAATAGATGATAAAAATATTAATTCTTTTTCTGTTATATTAAAATTTTTATAATTATTCAATAAAAATCCTGGTATAACTAAATTATTAGATTTTAATATGTTAATTATATTTTTGCTTTTCATATATACCTCCCTATTTAAAGTTTTTAGTAATGTACTCTTTTATTCTATCATTATCGTTTTCTAAATGTCCTAAAAGAATCTCTTTTTCTAATACGGACATAATGTCTTTAATAAAACTATCTGGTTTTTTATGTAAAACATCACATATTTCACTTGCAGTTATTTTTATTTCATTTTTATCTTTAATTGGTAATTTTTCATAATTTGCTATTATTTTTTTAGTATTTAATCTTTTAATATTACTTACTATACTAATTGGATATGGACCATATTTATATTGTACTAATGGATCGTTGATATTCTCGTTTAGTAAATTATTAATTTTGTCAATTAACTCTTTTTCTCTTTTAGTAAATGCATAATTAATATCTGTAATGGTAGCCCATATTCCAATTATATCATTGTTATATAAAGCATTATCTATATTTTTCAATTCTAATACTTTTAGTAGATCTAATTGTTTTAATAATTTTATTCCATATTTTTTATGTTTAGATGAAAATATTTTATTTAATTCTTCTTTTTTTCTTTCATAAGAAAGTTCTTTTAATAAGTCTTTATTTTTAATAATAGCATTTTTTAAATTTTCTTCTAATTTAAATTTATATATCGTTGCAAATCTAATTGCTCTTAATATTCTTAAAGCATCTTCTTCTAATTTTTCATATGGGTCTCCAATAGATCTTATAATTTTCTTTTTAATATCTTTTTTTCCATCATAATAATCTATTATATTATCATCTTTATCTATACAAATAGAATTTATAGTAAAATCTCTTCTTTTTAAATCTTCTTCTAGTGAATCGATATAAATAATTTTTATTGGTTTTCGATTGTTTGAATATTTCATATCTTTTCTAAAAGTAGTAATATCAAATTTATAATTATCTATGGTAAATGATACATTACCATACTCATATAACTCTACGTCATAATCAGAAAATATGCTAATAATATCCTTTGGTTTGGCACTAGTTGTAATATCGATATCAAAAGATAAATTATTATTAATTATTTTTTCTCTTACATATCCTCCGACTACATATGCCTCATAGGAATTATTCTCAATTTTTTTTAAAACATCATAAATTATTTTTTCCATAATCCCTCCATTTATATTATATCTAAGAAGGCCTTTAAAAACAAGATAAGCCAAGAAAAAAAGCCAATTGTTGGCTTTTTTATTAATTAACTGCGTCTTTAAGTGCTGCTCCAGCTTTGAATGTAACAGCATTTCTAGCTGCAATTTTAACTTCTGCTCCAGTTTGTGGATTACGTCCTACTCTAGCAGCTCTTTTAGAAACAGCAAATGTTCCAAATCCTACTAGTGGTACTTTATCTCCTTTAACTAATGCTTCTGTAATTGTAGCGATTGTAGCATCAACTGCTCTTCCAGCATCAGCTTTAGTAATTCCTGCTTTTGCTGCTACCGCTTCGATTAATTCTACTTTTTTCATTTTTACCTCCTATATATTATATAAGCGCCATATGCTTACATATATAAGATATCATTTATTTTCTTTAAAATCAATAGTATTAAGCAAAAAAAAATGATTTTATCTTACTAATTTTATTGTTTTATTTCTAGTTTTCTCTATATGAAAATCTTTAATATATTGTTTTAAAAAACAGAGTTTATCTAAATCAGTTTCAAACATTAGATCAGATAGAAATATAGCTTTTTTTATATCAATACTATCTTTATTTGAATAATCAAATTTTGTTTTTATATAATTTAATTCTTTTTTAGATATTTTGTTAGAGAGACTAGCAAATTTTGATAAAAAGTAACAATTATTTTGCCAAATAGCAGGTTCTAATGTTCCTGATATTTTTCTAAACTCAATTGTATTTTTTGGTTCAAAGTCATAACAATAGAAATAATAGAAACTTACTGCCCAGGCTTTTTGATGAATCTTATTTTCGTTTTGCATGTGCTTATCTAATCTTATTTTACTAAGATTATATTTGTCATAACTAGCTTCTTTAAAATTATCTCTACAACTATGGGCTTTTTCTTCTAAGTAAGAATTTTCTAAAAATTCTCCGCAAAAGAATCTTTCTATTACATCTTCAAATATACTCCATAATAGTAAAAAATTATCTATTTTTTCTTTACTTTCAAACATTTGTCCACCGGCATGAATATGCCCTGCTGTTTTATAATTTATAGTTCCTTTATTTGATTTTATAAGATTACAAGCAGTAATCATTTCATCAAAAGTGTGATTTTCTGTGAATAAAATTGGAGATATTAATTCTCCACCTTTTCCTTTTAAAAAGTCAGTTTTACTTGGAATATATACAGTCTCATCTCGATCTAGATCCCAACAAAACATTTGACTTTTCTTTTTTAAACTTTTAAGAGCTTGTGATATGGACGAATAATCAGCATCATAAAACTCTATTTCACAACCAAATGTATCTTTACTTGCAAATTTTAAGTCTTTTC
Organism: uncultured Bacilli bacterium; assembly: GCA_944350405.1. Classification (GTDB taxonomy): domain Bacteria; phylum Bacillota_I; class Bacilli_A; order RF39; family UBA660; genus UMGS1449. The sequence goes on along the minus strand of CALVPC010000004.1, from coordinate 18,646 downwards.
GATATGGTATTTTAAATTCTAATATTTCTTTATTTAAATCTTTTATTTTACTATTATTCATTAAACCACCCTAAATACTATAATACTACTTTACTTTTTTTAATAAAAACCATTTACATTTATAAGCACAATAGTTTTTGATATAATCATCTAATATTTTTATATTATTATTTGGTCTTAAATTACTATTGTTTTTATCACAAAAACCTTTCAATCTAAATTTATTATAAGCTTCATCTACTAAAATATAATCATATATATCAAAATAATCAGTAACTAATTCTTTCATTATTTCATAATCAAAAATATCTCCATTTGATTTTTCAATTTTATATTTATTACCATTTAATATATATTCTTTCATAAAATCACCATTTTTATTTTAGCATAAAAATAATTATTATTCCATAGGTATTGTATACAGACTAGAGTTTTTACTTAGACTTCCTCCATAATATGTTGGTATTTTCCCTGTTATTATTTTATACGAAACTGGTATTTCATTTACTACGGTAATATTATCTGTAATCATAGGAAGTATTACTTTTTCTGTTACTTCAATAGTTACTACCATTTCTATTAAGCAATTATTTATCCCATATTCTTTTACTTCAGTTTTTATTCCAGTAAGTACTGATCCTACTACTTCCATTTTAACAGGTATTTTAGGCCCTCTACTATTAAATATAGGGTTTTTGGTTATGGCTCCAAGTGGGATATAAAATGCTACTCTATCAGTGTTTTTTTCTTCTCTTTGAAGAGTATTTGCAACATTATCTGTTACATCTTTTAAAAAATTGTTTACTAAATATGTATCATAATCTATCATTTCTATTTCGTTATTATCATTTTTACTGACTGTAAATAGTTCTTTATCTTTTATACTTGATAGTACTTCATCTGTTAATGCACTATCTATAGAATTATCTATTATTTGTCTTGCTTCTCTAAGTGAATAATTTAAATAAAAATAACTGATATTAGCACTAATAGTATAAAACAAATATCCAAGTAATGGAAAAAGAATTATTAATAATATAATTCTATTTTTTTTGGATCTTTTTTTATTATTTTTTAGATGCATTCTCATACTTAATTTTATTTTTTGTAATAAAAAAAAGCACCTATAAGTGCTAAATTCCAAAAAAATATTCATAGACAAAGAATAAAACTGCTAAAACGATTAGAATAGTTACTACTATTATTGCTATAACTAGTCCTTTTCCTTCTTTTACTTCAATAAAATCTTCTGCGATTTCATTTTCTCTTTCTTTCTTCTTTTCTCGCTTTTCTTCTTCTTTTATTAATACTTGATCATCTTTATTAACTTGATTATCTTTATTTTCATTATCTAATATTTCTTTACTTAATTCTTCTCTTAAGTTTTCTTGTTTAATCATGTCGTCATCATCGTTAGCGAACAATTCATTTAATAATTCTTTCTCTTCATGTTTAGAATATTTTTTTATTCTTTTTGGTTCTTCTTTTTCATAAATATCATCTATTAATGATCTTAAATCTTCTTTTTTCATATCTTCAGAATCTATTTCTTTAAGATCTAATTTAGTTAAGATATTGTATTCAGTATTTATTAATCTTTTTTTATTTGAGTCTTCAAATAATTTATTTTGTTTGGCTAGATTTAATATTTCATTTATATCATATATTCTATTTTCTTTTGGCTCTACTGCTACATCTAGAACTTTTTGTCTTTCTTCATTTTTAGGAAGAATTTTATTTAATTCTCTTTCTTTTTGATAATTTTCTCTAGTTGTTTTATTACTATGATTAGGAGTTAATTCTACAGCATTATTTACATCAATATTTACATAGTCAATACTCATATCTAATACTTCATTATATAAATTTTCATTTCTTTTTGTTCTAGTTTTTGCACCTTCTGTACTTACATATTTATCCATTCTTGCATTCATAATAATCACCTTACTATTATACTAATAAAAGTATAACATAAAAAAGTATAAAAGAAAACATTTTAATTTTATTATTTTTATTATATAATTATATAAGGAGGTAGTTATGAAAGCTAAAGTATTAGATAATTTATGTATTGGATGCGGAGCATGTGCTGCACTTGTTCCAGATGAGTTTGAAATTAATGATGATGGTGTTGCTTGTGCAATAAATGATTCTGTTAGCGAGGATAATAAAGAATTAGTTATTGATGCTAAAGAAAATTGTCCTACTGGGGCAATTAGTGTTGAATAATTAATAAAAATATCAGATTCGATTGAATCTGATATTTTTTATGATAAAACTTGTGTTGCTCCTATTTTTAGTTTAAAACTAAAGCTTCCACCTTCTTGAGATTCTGTTTGACTTGATCCCCAAATTTCTCCGGCTGCTTCACATGTAGATTCATCTGTATATGTACTATCACTACATGTTCCAGGATTACTTGAACTATTAGTACCTGAACTAGCTGTACTATCTACCCAATTTTTTATGGTATACACTACTGTTTGGCTACCTTCAACTATTGCTGAATCAATATTATATGATGTAATACTTGAATCATATGTACCACTACTTGAAGTTAGAGTATTTATTAAAACTCCAGAGCTTGCTGAACTTCCTCCTAAGTAAGTAGCAGGTCCACTATCAACACTTTTATATATTTGAGCTTTTACATTGCTTATTCCAATACTATCACTTGGTGTAAGAGCATCAACTTCATACAGTGCAACATCATAACCTATTCTCATAGTACCCTTCATTTCTGTAGTAAGTGTACATGTCGCAGCATTATCAGTACTAGCAATTCCTTCAGAATCACTCATTGGACTGGAGTTTTGCACGTTGAATGTTGTTTCTGCACAACTCATTTTTACATAACCCGTATTAATTACGTTTTCCTTTGTTCCTGTTAAATTAGCGGTAAACATTGCATATGATGTTCCCACAATAGCAATTACTAATGCTATAACTGAAATTACTGAAATAATTAAGACTTTTTTATTATCCATTTTACTCATCCTTCCCTAGTGTTTAAGCAGTTAAACTTCCACTTACATTTATTTTTAATCTATATTCGTATTTAGTATTTTCATTCCAACTAGATGCATCAACATTTTCATCAACCCACATTCTAAGTCTATATTTAGTAGTGTGGTTTACTCCTGCACTAGTATGATTATGTGTCAAATAACTTTCTTTTCCAGAATCAAATGTTAAAGTACCAGTATCTCCGCTTGTAATTATATTACTAACTAGTGTTGGGGACATAACTACTGTTTCGTCAGAACCATCAAATGTAGTTAAATAAACTTTTACATTATTATCTGGTAAAACAGTATATCCAGTAGAAGCAGCAAGTTTAGTTATTGATATACTATATACCATATTACCTGGTGCTCCAGTTGTACTAGTAGTAACAGCAAAATCAAATTTTCCTCCAGCTCCTAAAGCTTTACCTTCTTCATCTGTCATTGGTACAGCATTTGTTATATTAATAACATCTGTTGATTCTAATAGGCTCATTGAAATATTTCCTGTTGTTATACTATTAGCATTAGAACTAGTATAAGTCCAATTCCATACTGCTACTGCTACGCTAGAAATTGCAGCAATTAAAACAAAAATACTAAGTATAGGTAATAAAATACTTTTCTTTTTCTTTGGCTCGATTTCCTCAAACATTGTATTACCTCCTATACTATAAATTTAACACAAAATTATTTAAATGTAAAATGTTTTCATAATTTTTAATAAAAATTGTCAAGTATATAATAGAAAGTAAAATTATAGATAAATATCTGCAGGATAATTCCTGCAGATTGTTTTATTATACTGTTTCTAATAGATCAAATAATGATATTTGACTAGATTCAGGTAAGTCTTTTAGTATGCCCATGTATTTCATTTTTTCTATTAGAGTTACTGATACTTTACATCTTTTTTGGAAATCTTCTATGCTTAAGAAACTTTTATTTTCTCTTTCTTCTATTATATTATTTGCTACTGTGTCTCCTAATCCATCTATAGCTCTAAATGGTGGTATTAATGTTTTTCTATCTTCATCTATTGTAAAGTTTTTAGAATGGCTTTTATTTAGGTCTACACTACCAAATTTATATCCTCTAGCAGTCATTTCTAAGGCCACTTCTAGAGTTCCTATTAAATCTTGTTCTTTTACTGATAATCCAAATTTTTTAAGATTTAGTTCATCTAGTCTTTCTTTTATTTTGTCATATCCCATTTCCATTGCTTCTAAATCGAAGGAAAAGCATTTTATTGAAAAGAATGTTGCATAGTATTCTATTGGTCTATTTATTTTATACCATGCTATTCTCCATGCTGCCGATATATAAGCTGTTGCATGAGCTTTTGGGAACATGTATTTTATTTTATCACAGGATTCTATATACCAATCTGGGATATTTTTTTCTTTTAGTAATTTTTTATAGCCATCCCATTTTTCTTTTTCTTTCTTTTGTTTTCCTTTTCTTACTAGTTCCATTATTTTAAAAGCATCTAAAGCTTCTATGCCATTATTTTTCAGATATACCATTATATCATCACGACATCCTATTGTTTCTTTAAATGGACAGACATTATTTCTAACTAGATCTTGAGCATTACCATTCCATACATCTGTTCCATGAGAAAGTCCAGATATTTTTACTAGTTCTGCAAATGTTGTGGGTTTTGTTTCTAAAACTATTCCTATTACAAATCTAGTAAATTCTGGAAGGCCTAGACACCCTACTTCACATTCTATTTGTTCTGGAGTTACATTAAGTGCTTTTGTTGAAGTAAATAGGCTCATTACTTCTTTATCATCCATTGGTACAGTATCTGGATCTATTCCAGTTAAATCATGTAACATTTTAAATATTGTAGGATTATCGTGACCTAGTATATCTAATTTTAATAAGCAGTCTTCTATATCATGATAGTTAAAATGAGTTGTAGCCCATTCAGATGTAACATCATCCGCAGGATACTGATATGGTGTAAAGTCAAATATTTCTTTGTAATCTGGTACTACAACTATTCCTCCAGGATGTTGTCCTGTAGTTCTTTTTACTCCGGTTACCCCTCTTGCTAGTCTTTCTATTTCAAGTGGTCTTATACCATCAATTCCTCTATCTTCATAGTATCCTTTAACAAATCCAAAAGCTGTTTTATCAGCGACTGTTCCAATTGTTCCTGCTCTAAAAACATGGTCTTCCCCGAATAATACTTTTGTATATTCATGGGCTTTAGCTTGATAATCCCCGGAGAAATTAAGATCAATATCTGGTACTTTATCAGCATTAAATCCTAAGAATGTAGCAAATGGCATATCTTGACCATCTTTTCTAAACATGGTACCACACTCGCACTTTCTATCTGGAAGATCGTAACCACTTGGATAGTCTTTTCCAAATGCTTTACCATTTTCTTCAAAAATACTTTTTTTGCAATTTGGACAAACATAGTGTGCTGGAAGTGGATTTACTTCAGTTATTCCTAGCATTGTTGCTACAAAACTTGATCCTACTGAACCACGTGATCCTACTACATAGCCATCACCATTACTTTTTTCTACTAATTTTTGAGCGATTAAATAAATTGAATCAAAGCCTCCATTTATGATACCATTAAGTTCATCATCTAATCTTGTTTTAATATTTTCTGGTAAAGGATTTCCATAAATAGATGTTGCTTTTTTATAACAAATATCTCTAATTGTTTTGTCACTATCTTTAAATTTTGGAGAAAATGGTATTCCTTTAGTATCAGGAATAACTTCAAAGTCTTCAATTAGATCTGCTATTTTATTAGTATTTGTTATTACTATTTTTTTAGATTCTTCTTCTCCTAGAAATGAGAAATCTTCTAACATTTCTTTGGTTGTTCTTAAATGCATTGATGGTATTTTTTTAATTTCTTTTCTATTAAGTGGATGTCTTCCTCCACCAGGTACTTTTTGATTTATAATAAATTCACGATATATTTTATCTTTTCTATCTAAATGATGAGCATCAGAGGTTGCTACGACTAATTTATTTTTAGTATTAGCTACTTTTATTATTTTTCTTATATTGTCTTTTATATCTTCATCAGAATTAAAGTCATTTAAATCGATTAAATAGCTATATACTTCTGGGGGCTGTACTTCAACATAATCATAGAAATTTAAAAGATTACTTATTTCTTCTTCGCTTTTACTTCGAGCTAATCTAAATATTTCTCCATTAGCACAACCACTACTGATAAGAAGTCCTTCTCTATATTTTTCTATTTCGCTTCTTAAAATTCTTGGTGTTTTGTATAAATATTTTGTACTAGCATAACTTAGTATTTTAAATAAATTTTTAAGTCCTATTTTATTTTTTACTAATATGTTTATATGATATAGTTCTCCAAATTTATATATATCATCTTTACTTACTAAAAGATCTATATCTTTCATTTTTTCAATTTTTTTAGTTTTTAATTTTAATAACATTTGATGAAATATTTTGGCTGTTGCATCTGCATCATAATCTGCTCTGTGATGCCCTTCTTCATCAAATTCTATTCCATATCTTTTTACAAGTGCTGATAGTGAGTGCCTTGAATATTCTGGATCTATTGCTCTAGAAAGTTGTAATGTATCTATAAGAGGGTTAGTATATTCTCCTAAATTATACTTTTGATAAGCCATTTTTAGAAATGATGAATCAAATTTGGCATTATGGGCAACCATTGGTAAAGATCCTGTCCACTTTATAAACTCTTTTATTATTTCTTCTTCATTTGGACAGTCTTTTAACATGTCATCAGTAATATGAGTTAGTTTAGTGATGTGTTCTTCTAATTTTTTACCTGGGTTTATTAATCTATCAAATGAATCTATTATTTCTCCATTTTTTAGTTTTACTGCTCCGACTTCTATAATTGAATCTCCTCCCCCAGCATTAAATCCAGTTGTTTCAAAGTCAAATACTACATAAGTATTATCCATTAAATCTGAATCGTCTGGTCTTATTACTAAATCAATATCATCATCAATCATAGATAATTCTAAACCAAATAATATTTTAATATCTTTTTTAAATTTACATGCTTCTGGAAAGGTTTGTATTCCATTATGATCTGTAATAGCAATAGCTTTATGTCCCCATTTTATAGCTCTTTTTATAAGATCTTTTACTGGCATTACTCCATCCATTTGACTCATCATAGTATGGGCATGAAGTTCTACTCTTTTTTCTTCTTCTGTATCCATTACTACTTCTTCTTCTTTTTCTATTTTTTCTATGGTTCTAGCATTGATTACAAAATCATTATAAAAAGTATTATTTCTTACATATCCTGCGACTTTAATCCAAGTATTTTCTTTAAATTCATTTAAATAGTTTTCATACTCTTCTTCGCTTCTGGCAAATATTCTAACATACATACTAGTTGTATAATCAGTTACTTTTAAAGTAAACCCATAAAATCCTTTTTTAGTTGCAGGCATAATTCCAAATACTTGTACTTCTACTACTATATTATCTATCTCGTAATTAATATCATTAAGAGCAGTAATTGTACCATTTACTTTGCCAAATAAATTATTACTTTTTTTAATTTGTTTTGGTTCATAAGACCTTTTTGTTTGGGTAAGTGGTTCTTCTTTTAGTACTTCTTTAAATTTTATATTATCTACTTTCATATCTTTATTTATTTCTTCTTTTATTAAGCTTCCTTTTTCTAAATCTAGTTTTACTTTAATAGTGGTTTTAAAGCCAAACTTTTTAAAGTAATTATTAATACATTCAAGTTTTTTATTAATTGTTATTTCTTCAGCTTTATTATATACTTCAATAAAAAAATCATCTTCTATTCTTACTAATCTATCACAGAACATATTATAATATAAATTATTATTATTTATTAAAATTAGTATATGTGTAAAATAGTCATTAAATAAAGACAAATCTTCTTTTTCTGTCTTTATTATAATATTATAAATATATTTTTTATGAACATATTCTGTTAGATGTTTTTTAAATTGTTCTAAAGCTTCATACTTAAAATTAGTGGGATTTGTTATATAGATATCCCACTTTTTTTCTTCTTCATGGACAACGATTTTGGAAAAAGAAGCATTATCAAAAAAAGAAAAATATTCTTGTGGATAGTTTATTTTTGTAAGTAGCTGCTGTATTCTTTTTTCCATAATGCCTCCTTATAACATCTCTATATTTTCTACTGGTACTAGTTTGGTTTTAATTATTATTCTTCTATTTTTTATTAGAAATGCAATAAATGAATAAATGTCTATTGTTCTAAGTATTTTTTGGTATTTATATTTATTTTTATCAAAAAAGATATTATCACGAATCATATATTTATCAAAATCTTCTAGTTCTATTCCTAGATACATTAACCAATATGGATATATTTTTTCTTTTAAATCTCTAAGTTCTTTTTTACCTATTTTATATTTAGATTCTTTACTTACTCTTGTATATAATTCATTAGTAATAGCAAGTTCTACTACTGCATCTACTATATCTCTTTCATCTGTTTTTAATTTATTCATTTCATTTTTCATTATTTTATAAATTAAATAAGTTAAAAAATTGTCTTTGTCTCTAGTTATTATTTTTTTACCTATAGTTATGATATTAGTTGTAAATTCTGTTTCTATTACATCAAGATTTGGGTGTACTACACATATTGTATATTCATTTTTTAAATCAAATTTTAAGATATTATTTAATTCTTTAGTATATTTTTTTCTGTTTTTATCCCATATTTCTAGAATATTTAACCTATATCTGTTTGTTTCTATTTTTATTTTTTTATAAAATGGACTATTTTCTAATAAATTATAGATTAAGTCATCATTAGGGATATAATTATCTAAGTCTTTTAAAATTTCACTTTTTTCTTTATGAATTAGAGAGTATTCTTTTTTATGATTTTTCCAAAGTTTTTGTTTTTCTTTATGAATGTCATCTGATACAGATGATTGATAAAGAAGATGCCACATAAGTAAATATTTGTTTACTATTATATCTAAATTCATAACTACCACCTATAAATATGATACCATATTTATTTAAGTCTTGGAAAGAAAAATATAACTAAATTCTTAATTATTATATATAAAGGTATTGCAAAAATAATACCTAGTAATCCAAATAATGCTCCAAAGGCAAAACAAGAGATTATGACACTTATTAAAGATATTTTTAATGTTTTATTATAAATTTTTGGTTCTATTACATAATTATTAAATATTGGAACTAAGATCATTACAATAGCACTTAATATAAATAATTTAGGGCTAATACTAAAAGCTGTTATTAGGGCTAATAAATTAGTAAATAAAGCTCCTATAAAAGGAATCATTGTAGTTACTCCAGATAGTATTGCTATTAATAGAAAGTATGGATGTCCTATTAGAAAATATATTATTAAATATTCTAATATTTCTACTAAAATTATTAAATAAAATCCTTTGTAATAGTTAAATAGGTCTTTATCTATTTGTTTTAAAAGTTTGTGTTTTTTTAAATATTTTTTTATTTCTTCCATATTAAACAAAAAATATATAGTAAGTACTATTACTATTATTATATCTGTTACGATGCCGGCACTTTTTATAGCTATAGACATGCTATTATCTATTGTTAAGAGTGATTTAAAATAAGCATACATATCACTATTTATAAAAGATATTTGAGATATAAAATAAGATATGTCTTTTGCTATTAGAGGTATTTCTTTACTAAGTATTGGTATTGATATAAATATTATTAAAAAGAAAGTTATAACTCCTAATAGAATAACTATAAAAGCAGATAAGTTATATGATAGTTTTAAATTAAAAAATCTAACACAGGGATATAAAGAATAACTTATGAAAAAAGCTAGTATTATTGGTATTATTATATTTAAAATTGTGATTAATATATCCTGATATAGATGTATACTTTGTGAAAGGAAAAAAATAGAGACTATTATTAAGAAAATATTTATTAATTTATAATTTAAATTTTTCAAAATAATAATCACCCATTAAATTTTATGTTTAAAAAAGCTTTTATTGACTAAAGTTTTTAGTATTTGTTGTTTAATTGTTATTAATTTATCCTAATATATATGGGCTGGTTTCTGTTCCAGATCCGGATTTTATTTGTATCGTGGATTTTAAGCTTAATACAGGGTATATTGAAGCGTTATATTCAATACACATCTCAGAATGATATGTGTATACAGAACCAGAACTATCAATATTATAAACAAAAGAAGATGCATCACTATATGGAGTAAGTGTCCATACTGATTGATTAACCATTTCAGAACTAAACCAATTATTATTTATGCATTCTGAATTATCATAATCATATATAACTTGTGTACATACATCGCTGGCTGCATATCCATAATCACTAGTATATAGTATAGCAATTTTACTTACTATGTTACTAGGATTATTATTTAAATAATAATCCTCACCACTTATTTTTCTTTCATAACTATAGATTTCTTCTTTTGTTATATTAACATCATTATATCCTCCAAGATAATATTTAGTATTTCCAATCATATTTTGCGATTCTATTGTTAAACTATTATAATAGTCATTATTTAAATATGATTGTAAGGTCGATGTATTCCAATTATTATCACCACCTCCTCCACATGGAGGCAAAATAGCTAGATGACTATTTTGAATTGTTTGTTTTGGATTATTAACTAAATCATCAACTGTTATATTAATATTATTATTAAAATTATTAGTTGCTAACATTTCATTGTCCCAAGCATAAGTTCCAATAGCATCATTTCTTATTATTTTTATTCTATTTTCTATATTGCCAGTTCCATCATCTGTTGGAAATACTCCTATTATCCTCCATAATTCATCATTAAAACTTACATAGTTGCTGGGATTTGCTCCTCTATATCTATATTCTATAGTATCTTGATCGTATGGTGATTGTAATGTGTTATCTCCAATATGTGAAATTTCTTCAAGACCATCCGTTCCTACTTTTGCTATTATAGTGTCTGCTGCAGATGGTAAACTAGCTTCCACTCCAATAGTATTAGAGCCAGTTATACTATCTCCAAATAAAGCATATGAATTACTTATTTTATATGATACAAATCCTACTCCTACCAAAAATAATAGACTAAATAAAGATATAACTATTCCGTTTAATTCTCTTATATCTTTATTTAATAACTTATAAAATGACCTCCCCTCCCCAAGTAAATTTTCCTTATTCATTTTTATACTTCCTTTCAGTATCCATATGTACATTATACATAATTTCCTTTGTTTTAACAATTATTTGATTAAATTTTAAATAAAACTTATTTTTCTAAAATAATAGTAATTGGTCCATCATTAGTTAGGGATACTTTCATATCTTCTTTAAATATTCCTTCTTCTACTTCTATTTCTTGTTTTAATAGTTTATTAAATTCATCATAAAGAATTTTTGCTTCATTTCCTCCGAGTGCTTTTATATAGCTTGGTCTATTTCCTTTGTTTCCATCTCCATATAAAGTAAACTGAGATACTGAAAGTATTTTTCCTCCGATGTCTTTTAATGATAAATTCATAATTCCATTTTTATCATCAAATATTCTTAAATTTATTACTTTGTTTGCCATCCATTTTAATGTTTCTATATTATCGCCATAAGTAAATCCTACTAATAGTAGTAATCCTTTATCTATTTTTCCTACTATTTTTTTAGATACTTCTACTTCTGCATGAGTTACTCTTTGTACTACTACTTTCATTATTTTATAATCCTTTCTACGTCAGAGACATATTTTATTTTTTGAAGGTTTAAAATATATTTATTTAAATCTTCAAGATTTGAAACTAGTATATCTACTGAATAGACATTATTTATTCCTTTGTTTACTAAATTAACGTTTTCTACATTTATACTTAAAGATGCTGCGGTTTGGACAATATCTAATACGATATTTTCTTTTGATGTTGTATGTATTATTAATTCACTACTATATTTTCCTGTTAGTTTAGGATTCCAACTTGCTTTTACTATTCTTTCATCAAATAGTTCAACGTTACTACAAGTTTTTCTATGTATTCTAATACCACTTGTTTTGGTTATATATCCTACTATGTCATCTCCTGGAACTGGCAGGCAACAATTAGCAATACTGGTTTCAATATTTTTAGTGTCTCCGACTATAATGTCACTTTCACTACTTTTAAAAGTAGGTTTTATAACTTTTTTTACTTCTGATGGTTCTTGATTATTTTTTACAATACTTTTGGCAGATAATTTATTGTTACCAATATTTAAATAGATGTCTTCAAGATTTTCCAATTTAAAGTTTTTGAATATTCTGTTTAAATTTTCTTCTTCCATGAAAGTACTCATGGGAATTTTTCTTCTTCTTAATTCTTTTTCTAATAAATCTTTTCCTTGTTCAATATAATCTTCTTTAGTTGTTCTATTAAAGAAACTTTTTATTTTATTTTTAGCTGCAGTTGTTTTTACTATGTTTAACCATTCTCTAGATGGACCTGCTGAATTGTTATTAGTAATTATTTTGATAATATCTCCATCTTTTAATTCATAACTTAAGTTTACCATACTATTATTTACTATAGCACCAGTCATTTTATCTCCGACTTGAGAATGAATTCTATAAGCAAAATCTATAGGTGTTGATCCTATTGGCATTTCTATTACATCACCTTTTGGAGTATATACATATATATTATTATTTAATACTTCATTTTTTACTTTATCGATAAAATCTTCACTTGTTAATTTATCATCTTTTAATTCAATAATTGATTTATAAAATTGTAATTTTTGTTCAGTAATATTTTGCATTTCTACAGCGGCATCTTTTTGTTCTTTATAAGCCCAGTGAGATGCTATTCCATTTTCTGCTATTTCGTCCATATCATATGTTCTTATTTGAATTTCATATAAGTTGCCGTATAATCCAAATACAGTAGTATGAAGTGTTTGATAAAGATTGGTCTTTGGCATAGCAATATAGTCTTTAAATCTTTTTGATACTGGTTTATATTTTGAATGAATTAGTCCAAGTGCAAGATAACATTCTTGTTCTTTATCTACTAGTATTCTAATGGCTAATAGGTCGTAGATGTCATTAAAACTTCTTCCTTTATCAAGCTTTTTATAAATACTATAAATACTTTTAGCACGTCCTTTAATTTCGTGTTTTATGCCATTTTGTTTTAAAAGATTACTTACCTCATCCATCATTTCTTTTACGTATTCTTCACGTTCTGCTTTAGTATGATTAAGTTTTTCTACTACATCATTATAGGCTTCTGGTTTTAAATATTTAAGTGATAAATCCTCTAACTCACTTTTTATTTTGTGCATTCCTAATCTATGTGCTATTGGAGCAAGTATTTCTAGCGTTTCTTTAGCTTTTCTTTTTTGTCTATCGTGGTCTAGAGCATATAATGTCCTCATATTATGAAGTCTATCAGCTAGTTTAATTATTATAACTCTTACGTCTTCACTCATTCCTACAATTATTTTTTTATAATAACCTGTTAGATATTCATTTTCTGTTGAAACGTTTATATTATTTATTTTAGTTACTCCATCTACTAAGTTTGCTACTACATCTCCAAACATTTGTTCCAAATCTTCTTTAGTTATTTCAGTATCTTCAATAACATCATGTAAAAGTCCTGCCATTAAAGTTTCTTTATCAGCTCTTATTGAAGTTAATATATGAGCAACAAAAAGAGGATGAACTATGTATTCTTCACCTGTTTTACGATATTGCCCTTTATGCATTTTGGCGGCAAATTTATATGCCTTTTCTACTTCTTCTATTTCTTCTTTGGGCAAATATTCTTTCATTTTTTCTTCTAGATCATTATAACTTATTACTCTATTACTCAAAACTTTTCATCTCCTAGTTTTTAGGTTCATATTTTAATATATCATTTACTATTTCATTTAATGTTAGATTATGAGAAGTCATCCACTTATTTAATTTTAAGTCTTCCCAAATATCGTCTTCAGTTATTTTCTTTCCTTTTAAATTTAAATCACTTACTCTTTTTCTTAAAGCAGGCATTACTCTTTGTTTTAATTCAAATATATTATTAAAATCCATATGATCACCTAAAATAATTATATATCAATTTTTTTATTTTTTAAAGGTTAATAGTGGTTTCATTCTATCTTTATACATTCCATATAAAGCAATATTTTGATTATTTTTTTTAAATAGAATCATTTTATTTCCTATTTTGTCAATCATTGAGCCATTTAAAACTAATTTTTCTATATTTTTTGGAAGCTCCATAATATCTAAATTTAAGATATCTTCAATATTTAAAGATTTGTATTTACCTTTTTTAATACTTTCTAATGTGAATGAATCTTCTAGTTTGAAATTACCACATTTTGTTCTTTTTAAATTATTCATACACATGGGAATATCTAGTTTTTTAGATATGTCATTTATTAAGCTTCTTATATAAGTTCCTTTACTAACTAAACACTTAAAAGTAAAGTAAGTTTGATTATTCTTTTCATAATAGTTTAATAACTCTATGTTTTTAATTTCTACTTCTTTTTTAGGAAGTGTGACAATTTCGTTATTTCTAGCATATTCATATAACTTTTTGCCTTTTACTTTTACAGCACTATATATAGGTACTTCTTGACTATATGTTCCGATAAACGTATTTAAAGTTTCTATTAATTTTTCTTTGGATACTTGTTTATTACTTTTTTCTGTGATATCTCCGGTTATATCATATGTAGTAGTAGATGTTCCGATAAGTACTTCAGCAATATATTCTTTATCCTCATTTTCTAGAAAGTTCCCTATTTTTGTTAATGCTCCAACTCCTACGACTAAAAGTCCTTCGGCTATTGGATCTAGTGTGCCAAAATGGCCTATTTTTCTTTCATTAAGTATTTTAGTAAGACTATTTACTACATCTCGTGAGGTTGATCCTTTTTCTTTATTTATTAATATTACTTTATCCATCCTATCACTTCCAAATAATATATGTAATTATAGCAGAAATAAAGTAATATGAAAAGAATTTTGTGATTTCTTTCTAAATAGATATTTTATTTTTAATATTTATATAAAATAAAAAATTAGAATAAGTGTTTTTCTTATTCTAATTAATTTTTTTAATAGGTCCAATATATTGAGAATTATCAAATAATATATTTATTGCAAATAATTATACCAATATTAATTTTAACATCGCAGTGAAAATTAAATATGAAAATTGGACGCAAAGAACATATTTGTTTAATACCAATAATAAGTGTAATATTTATAGTATTTTTATTTTATATTTTAGGTAAACCATTTCATTACACACTATTTTTAAACTTTTGTCCCCCCCCCTATATTAAATAGCAATAATACTATACAAATTATAATGTATACATTGTAGTTCTTATCATAACTGGCAGCTGTTAAATATTTCTTAACAACTGAATCTTTTTCTAGTTCACCAGCTTTCTAGCTATTTATCAATTCATAAAATCTTTGTTTATTTTTAGAACTTAAAACGTTCATTATTTCTTCTTTAAATGCTCTTTTATTCTTATAGTTAGGATACATTTCTTTTAACATATCAAATATAAAATCATCGGAATTATTAAGTTCTTTCATTTTTCTAATATAATAACATAATTCTTGGTACCATTTTCTATTTGATGCTCTTTTTGATTCTTCAAGTATTTGTGGTTTGTAAAAATTTAATAATTCTTGACTATATTTATTCTTTGTTGCATCTTGATATTTTGCTAATTTATACATACTAGGATTTTGCTTTAATAATTCAAACAATTTATCAGTTTCATTTTCTTCCATATAAATATCTTCTAAAATATTCCTATTATTAGGTTTAATTTTAGATATTATTTTAGCTTTTATAGGATCCCATTCAGAATCACTATACATATCTTTTAGTTCCTTATATCTTGCAAAACTATTTGTTTCTATTATAACCTCAGGTAGTAATTTTTTCTTTTCTTCTAATTTACCATATTCATCATAAATATCTAGTAATTTATTATAAGCCATATCTTTTCTTATATGATTTTTAATATCATTTTTTAATATTTGTATTACTTCGTCTATTTTATGATCTTTTTTTAAATATTTAATTAATAATTCTTTTACTCCATAGTGTTCAATACTTTCATAACACATTTTTATAGCATCATCTTTATCGATAAAATCATAAGTTAATGATATTTTATCTAAAGTTTGACTAATAAATATTCCATAAGTGTTTAACTCAATTTCATCTAGTATTTTGACTACTTTTTTAGCAGAATCTTTATCATGAACATAAAGGATAAATGCATGTAATGGTGAATCAGAAAAATCATCTAGAGTATTATTTGATGTTATATCTTCAGTATAATTTAAGAAGATATCAAAATATTCATCATTGTATAAAAGTTTACTTGCACTTTCATTAATTAAATATAATGAATCTTGAAATTCACCATTAGATCCATCCATAAAAGTATCCTTTATAAAACTATATGTATATTTGATTAGTTCAAAAGCATTATGATACTCTTCATTATCTATAAAATCATCTATGTAATCAGATACATTAGAAATTAAATCTACAAAATATCTTCCATTATAATAATTAATAAATCCATTTCTATCACTTATTTTTCTTAGTTCATAATTCATTTCATCATATATTTTAGAAAGCTCAGATTTGTTTTTTTCTTTTTTTAATTGCTTTTTATTTGAAATTTCTAATTCTGGAATATCATTTTCTTCTAAATAATAGAAAACAGCAGCAATATGTTTACACATATATTCACCATCTTCCGAATACGGACAAGAACAATAAAAATTATTCAATTCTTTATTATTTGCTCTTATTTCAACTTTATATATTTCAGAACCATCAATATAAGCAGTTACTAAATCATCTTGACACCAAATATCTAATATTCTATTTTCTTTATAATAACTTTTTCCACGGGATAGTATAAGTGAATCAAAATAATCTTCAAAATCATAATTTTTTAAAAACTTTTTCATAATTCATCTCCCATTCAAATTTTATATTATTTTCTTTACACCAATTTATAGCAATTTCTTTATGCTTTTTATCTCTAAACTTATATCAATCATCAATAATATCAAAATTAATACAAATATCTTTAAATTTTCTAAAAGCACCATTATCATTTAGAGTAATATATAATTGATTTTGAAGCCTAGTATCTTCAATAGTCTCTGTAAAATCTTGTATCATTTTATATTTATTAATATAATATTGAATTTATCCCAACTGTCTTATAATTATATCCATCATCATTTTTTAGATACTTAATCATTGCGTCTTATTTATGTATTAATCTATCTTTATTAGCTTTTTTACATCTTTTATTTCAAAATCACATTTAGTACTTTGTTTATACTATTATAGCATTATTTACATTTGTAATATAGTTTTTAATGATTGATAACTTTATTTACTATTAAATGATTTTGCTCTACTCTTTGTTTTTTTCTTCCTTTTAATCCTTCGAATACTTCTTTATAGTTAGATACATATATATATTTTATACCACTTTCTATTTCTTTTTCTATTTCTAATACTTCATTTTTATTTTCAAGTGGTAAGAATATTTTTTTTATTCCAGCATTTTTTGCTCCAATTATTTTTTCTTTTAAACCTCCGACTGGTAATACTTCTCCTCTTAATGTTATTTCTCCAGTCATACTTATAGTGCTTTTTATTTTTTTACCTGTTAAGGCACTTATCATTGCAGTAGTAATAGCAATTCCTGCACTAGGTCCATCTTTTTTTATAGCTCCTTCTGGTACATGAATATGAATATCATTATTTTCTATAGTTTCATAATTAATACCAAATTTTTTATAATTACTTTTGATATAACTTAAAGCAATTTTAGCACTTTCGATAAATACTTCTCCTAGTGAACCAGTCATAATAATACTTCCAGAACCTTTGAAATAGTTTACTTCTATTTTTAATATATCTCCACCATAAATAGTATAACTCATAGCATTTACTACTCCAATTTGTTCTTTTTCTTCATTATAATGTGATAAATATTTTTCTTTACCTAAATATTTTTTTACCATGGCTATATCTATGATATTTAAATTATTTTCTTTACTTATTACTATTTGTTTTATTATTTTTCTAAGTATAGATTGAATTAATCTTTCAAGTTCACGTACTCCGGCTTCTTTAGTATAGTTTCTAATTATTTTTATGATTGCTTCGTCTGTAAATAATATATTTTCATTTATTAGAGAATGTGTTTTTATATTGTTCGGAATTATATAATTTTTACAGATATTAAATTTTTCTTGTTCTGTATAGCTTGATAATTCTATTATTTCTAATCTATCTAATAGTTCATTTGGTATTCTTTCATAGTAATTTGCTGTTAAAATAAATGTTACTTGCGATAGATCATATTCTTCTTCTATATAGTGATCTACGAAATGTTTATTTTGTTCTTTATCTAGTACTTCTAAAAGACTAGATGCTGGGTCTCCTTTTATATCTTTAGTCATTTTATCTATTTCATCTATGACAAATACTGGATTAGATGATCCAGCTTTTTTTAATCTTTCGATTATTTTTTTTGGTCCTGATCTAATCTATGCTTCT
>CALVPC010000003.1 GCA_944350405.1 uncultured Bacilli bacterium | reverse complement strand
TCTATAAAACTATTAGCAGTAGCAGATGGAGTAAGTTCAAACGGAAATAGTGAACAAGCAAGTCGTTATCTTCTTGAAGATATGATGTATTTATTTGAAACAAACAAATATATTACAGAAAACAATAATACATATAATATAAATGTTTTTAAATCTAGATTAGAAAAAATAAATCAAGAAATAATTAGGAAAAATATGGGTTCAGCAACTTTAAGTATGGCTTTATATAATCCTAAAGAAACAATTATATTTAACGCTGGAGATTCAAGAATATATACATATAAAAATAAAACATTAAATCAAGAAACTAAAGATGATTCATATGTTCAATGTTTATATGATCAAAAAATAGTTAAAAATAAAGAATTAATGAGGTTTCATAAAAAATCAAATTTAATAACCAATGCTCTAGGAGCAGATAAATTTTATATTAATATAAATATAATTCCAAGTGATTATGACATATTATTAGCATTAACAGATGGTATAACATATAGTTTATCAGAAAGTGAAATTAAATCCATAATAAAAAATTGTAAAAATTACAATTTAGCTGAAATTTTAATAGAAATAGCCAAAAAAACTACTAGTTATAATTCAATAAATGATAATGGAATGTATTATAGAAAGTTAAACGGTGGAGAAGATAATTTATCCGTAGCAGTATTAAAGAGGAAATAAAATAAAATAAGTGAATATACTTAAGCGAAAACATTAAAATATCAGTATAATATTGACAAATTTCGATAAAAGTGGTAAAATACATACCAATCCAGGTAGAAGGGGGAATCTAAAATGGATAATATGAAAATTAAATTATTAATGAAAGATAACAAAGTTGAACAAATAGAATGTAAAGGTAAAGTAATATATGGAAAACCAGAAGAAGACTATGCTACTACAATTTTAAGAGCACAAAAAGAGTTTGAAAAAGAAAATATTCCTTTTGGTGATTGTTGGAGAAATAAAAATGTAATAATAGATAAAGTTAATACTGAAGCCAATGATATAGTTAAGCCAGAAGTACACAAAGTAACAAAAGTAACTGAAGCTCCAAATAAATTAAAAGATGTTTTCAAAAGAAATAAAAAGAAAATTTTAGCAGGATTACTTACACTTACTTTAATATTTGGCGTTGGATGTGCAGTAAAAAAATATATTGATACAAAAGAACCAATATCAGTAGAAAAAAATGTAGATAGCGAATATACAGATAATGAACAATTAAATAAAATATTGAATGAAATAGCTAAATGCGAAGATGGAGAAGCTATAGTAGATAGAATTTTGATGTATAATGATTTTCAAAAAGAATATAATGAAAATATGCTAAACCATAAAGACGCTAATGGTAATACTATATATTTAAAAGCTGAAGAAATAGCAGCAGTAGATGCTATAGCCAACTCTACTAATATAGACGTTCCATTAACAATAGATAAAGACCTTGTTATTTGTAACTTTTTAGAAGCTGGAAAAGCCTCTACAGATGCAATGTATATTTCTAATAATAAAAGTGGATTTTCTAATTTCATAGTTGATGAAAATGTAAAAACAGAATATGTTGAAATTGAAAATTCTGTTCAAAGTGTATTAAATAAAGACAGTAATGCTAATGCAAATTGTAGAAAAGCTTTTGCAAAATTATATACAACTCCTGAAACTTATCCAGAAGCAACATCACTTTCAGCATATGATGGTAACTTACAAATTGCTGGATTAAAAGGAGCAATTGATGGAAATACAATAACTAAATATCAAGACAGAACAAAAACAGATAATGCTATTTTAAACTATTCTTTAAATTATATAAGTGCCAAAGAAAACTCAGATTCTGAAGTATATAAATTAGCATTACAAGCATATGACATAATGAATGAAGAAAATATTAAAGTTGATCTAAAGTCAAGAGAATTATTTGATGCATCAAAAACAGCAGAAGCAATGGCTAAAGAATCAAACTTACTAAATAATTCCTCTTCTACATCTAAAATAACTAAAAAACAAACAACTACTAAAAAAGAAAGCATCACAAAAGAAGAGGCAGTAAATAAATTCGGACAAGATGCCGTAGAAAAAGCAGAAGAAGATGCAAAAGATAATACATATGTAGATACAGATGGTGACGGTAAAGTTGATACATCTGTAAGTGATTCTGAAGAAATTAGTAATCAAGAAGAACAAAAATTGCAAGAAAAAGCAAAAGGATGGGAAGCTGGATGGGCCGCAGGTAGAAAAGACGGATTAGCAAATGTAGCAAGCAACCCAAGTTGTACAGGTTCCGCAGCATATCAAGAAGGCTATAAAGAAGGATATCAAGCAGGATATGCTAATGGACAAAAACAATACCAAGCTGGTCTTGAAAAAGATCAAGTTATAGATGAACAAGTAACATATAATACTGAAACTAATACAGAAACAGCTAGCAAAAAGGTAATAGAAATTCAAAGCAATGGAATAACTTATACATCTGAAATTGAAACAAAAGAAGAACCTAAATCGCTAGTTCGTGGTATAGTAAAATAAGGATTAAGGGGGAATAGGGAATGAATAATTACGAAAATAATAATTATGATAATAATAATTACTCAAATAATAATTACGATTATAATAATTATGAAACAAACACTAATAAAAAACCATTAAGCTATTATATTAAAAGATTTTTATTAGCATTCTTATTTATAGTAATAGTTATATTTCTATTATTATGGATATTTCCAACCAAATCAGCATTAAACCCTTTCTATGATAAAATATTTGGTGAAAATATAAATACAATGAAAGAGGTAGCAATAGCATATTACACAACTGAAAGATTACCAAAAGATGTCGGAGATACAAAGCGATTAACACTTGGACAAATGCTAGACATGAAACTTTTGCTAGAAATAAAAGACAAAAATGGTGATATGTGTGATGTTGACGATTCATATGTAGAACTTACAAAATTAGATAATGAATACAAGATGAAAGTCAATTTAAAATGTGGAGAACAAGAAGATTATATTATAGTATATTTAGGATGCTATGATTATTGTTTAAATGATATATGTGAAAAGCAAGATACAACTAGTTCAACTAATAAGAATTCAACAACTAATAAAAATACTACGACTACAGTTGTAAAAAAACCAGAAAAGCATTATTGTGCAATAGTAAATGGTAAGTATTATGATAATAATGGTAAAGTAGTAAGCAAGCAAGCATATGAAAAGGCCTGTAAGTCAAAACCAACTAAACACTATTGTGCAATAGTAAATGGTAAGTATTATGATGATAAGGGTAATGTAGTAAGTAAATCAGAGTATAAAAAAGCATGTACTACTGTTAAACCAGCAGTATATAAATATTTATACAAAAAAGAAGTCAGCGTACATTACGATAAAGTATATAGTAAATGGTCAGATTGGTCTAGTAACATTGAATATAATCCAAAAACAGATAACATCAGTTGGGGAAAACATGAATATGTTTGGTATGAAAAAAATGGTTCAAAAACTACGACTACAACAAAATTAGTTGTGGATAAAACAAAACCAATTTATCAAACTAGAACAGTAAAAATGGGAACATATTCAAGATGGGTATGTTCAGGATACGACTATTTCATTAATAGTACTACAAATACATTATATCAAACAAAAGGATGGACATATCAAGGTGTAGTAGAACTTTCATATATTCCTTCAGATACTAATACAGCACAATACATTTATGTAGATATGTATTATGAAAACTGTAACAATGATATATGCAGCATAAAACCAGTATATAAATTCAAAAAATATACTAGATCAGCATCTACTGTTACACAAAGTAAAGAAGAACTAGAAGCAGTATGTAAAGTAGAAAAAAGAGACATTGACGTATATGCAACTGTTTATGATGACTTCGTAGCATATCAAAAGAAACAAGTTAAAGAATCAACTACTAAATACTATTATCATAAGAAAACACGTACTTTAATAAGAGATGAATATACAGATAAGAAAGTATATAAAGTATGGTCTTATGATAAAAATGATAGTTCATTAATAGCTCAAGGATATAAATACACAGGAATTTATGAAAAAGTAAGTTAATCTTAACAAGATAGGAAATACTCTATCTTGTTTTTTTTCTTAAAATATATATAATATAATTATATAAAGGAGTAAAATATGAAAAAGAAAAATTTATACATAGATTTTGATGGAGTTATTTTAGATACGATAACTCCAACATATGAAGAAATGGAAAAAGAAAATATTCATAGTGTAGAAGAAGCAAAAGAATTTTTTAAAAAATATAAATGGGAAAACGTAATAAATGATAAGTATATAATAAATAATAGTATAGATGATATAAAAGAAATCATAAATAGTGAAAAATTTAATTTAGCAATATTAACTCATGTAAATTCTCTTGAAGAAGCAATATTAAAAATAAAATATTTGAGAAAATATTTTAAAGATATTACTATAATACCTTGTCCAAAAGAAATATCAAAAACTAAAATGGTTCACACAGAAGATTCAATATTAGTAGATGATTATGCAGGAAACTTAAGAGAATGGGAAAAAGAAAAAGGAATTCCAGTAAGATTTAGTAGAAAAGGTAATGGTAAAGGTTATATAGTAGTAAAAAGATTAAAAGAATTAATAGAGCTATTTTAATTGAAAAATTAAGGAATTCATGGTAATATAATAACAAGACTTGAGGAACCAACCTATAAAATAAGAATATACTAAAGTAGAAAAGATTTGAGGTAAAAATATGAAAGAAATTATTATAAATGGAAAAAAAGAGCTCAGTGGAACAATAAGAATAAGTGGAGCAAAAAATGCTGCAGTAGCAGTAATACCTGCTTCAATATTATCAGATGAAGAAGTTACTTTATGTAATGTTCCTGAAATATCAGATATTGATTCATTAGAAGAAATATTAAAATTTTTAAACATAGATGTTAAAAGGTCTACTGAAGCCATGATAATAAATCCTAAGAACATTAAAAATAAACCAATACCTGAACGTATTTCAGAAAAATTAAGAGCATCATATTACTTTATGGGAGCACTTCTTGCAAAGTATAAACATGTAGAAATGTATTTTCCAGGAGGATGTAAAATAGGTTCAAGACCAATCAATCTGCATCTTGAAGGTTTTAAAAAACTAGGAGCTAAAATAAAAATAGAAGGTAATAAATACATTTTAGATGCTAATAAATTAAAAGGGAACAACATATATTTAGATGTAGCATCAGTAGGTGCAACTATAAATATAATGTTAGTGGCAACAAAAGCAGAAGGACAAACAATAATAGAAAATGCTGCTAGAGAACCAGAAATAGTAAATGTAGCAACATTTTTAAATAATATGGGGGCAAACATTACTGGAGCAGGAACAAGTGTTATAAAAATAAGAGGTGTAAAACAGTTAAAAAAAGGATTTATAGAAATAATACCTGATAGAATTGAAGCAGGTACTTACACAATTATTGGTTCATTAATAGGCAAAAATCTTAAAATAAGTAACATAATTCCAGAACATATTGAATCATTAACCTCAAAATTAAAAGAAGCTGGAGCAAATCTTATAATAGAAGAAGATTCTATAATCTGTAAAAGACATAAGAATTTAAAAGCAATAGATATAAGAACATATTATTATCCAGGTTTTCCTACTGACCTTCAACAACCAATGTCTTCTTTTTTAACCCAATGTGTAGGAACTTCTAAAATAGAAGAAACAATATATGAAAATAGATTTATGCACATTCCATATTTAAAAAGTATGGGAGCAGACATAGGTATAAAAAACAATTTAGCTATCATAAAGGGTAAAACCCATTTAAAAGGAAGTAGTGTAACAGCAACAGATTTAAGAGCAGGTGCTGCCTTAGTAATAGCAGGACTAATAGCGGATGGTAAAACAACGATAACAGGAGTAGAGCATATTTTACGAGGATATGAAGGCATAATTGAAAAATTATCTAATGTTGGAGCAGATATAAAAATAGAAGAAAAAACTTGTCAAACTAGTTAAAATTTGATATACTACTAAAGAATTATTATTACTATGACCAAAAGGTCATGGCGGAAGGAGCGATAAAAAATGAAAAAAGGTATACATAAAAACCAAAAAGAAGTAACATTTACTTGTTCATGTGGAGAAAGCTTTAAAGCAATGTCAACATCAAAAAATGATGAAATTCATGTTGAAATATGTTCAAAATGTCATCCTTTCTATACAGGAAAACAAGGAACAGCAACACTAACAGGAAATGTTGAAAAATTTAAGCAAAAATATGGAATGAAGAACTAATAAGTTCTTTTTTTTTTTTAATAATTAATATATAATAATACTAGAGGTGAAAATATGAAAATAGCACTAGCCGCAGATCATAGAGGATATCACTTAAAGCAAGAAATCATAAAAAAATTAAAAAATAATTATGAAATTTTAGATTTAGGAACAAATAGTGAAGATTCAGTAGATTTTCCAAAATATGGAATCGTTTTAGGAGAAACTATAAGAGACAAAAAAGCTGATTTAGGAATAGCAATATGTGGTACAGGAATAGGCATTTGCATAGCAGCTAACAAAGTAAAAGATATTATGTGTGCTAAAATTAATAATATAGAAGAAGCAAAACTTGCTAAACAGCACAATCATGCAAACATTTTAGCACTTCCTGGTTATTTAGATTCTAATGAAGCATTAAATATGATACAAACTTTTTTAAGGACTAAACCTTTAGAAGATGAAAAATATTTAAGAAGAATAAATGAAATAAAGGAATATGAAAATGCCAATTAAATTTATCTTATATTTATTAATAACACCATTAACAATTCTAGCTTTAAGTTCATTAAATATAAATCAGATATTTAAAAAAAATAAAGTATTAGAAGCACGATTATTTTATTTCTTTTTAGCATTATCTATAATTTATTTAGTAACTAATTTCATTTATGATTGTGCAACTTTTTCAAAAATTATTTAAAAAATGTATAAAACCTCATTATCTGTTAAAACTTATAATGAGGTGATTTTATATGACAAAAAGAAGTTCAAAATATTATTTATTACATGGAATAGTAGTGTCAATAATAGCATTAGTATGTCTTTTAGGGTACAGTATTACACAATCTTTACAAGTCGCAGAAAATAAAATTAATGAAAATTTAGAATATGTATCTTATGAAATATTAACAGATAATGTAATGCCAGTATCAACAGAACAAGAAATAGATAATTCAGAAATAACAAGACCATATACAAGTAAAGACATTACTATAGGTAAAAGTTATTATGATTACAAAGCCGAAGAAGAAAATCAAGAAGCATCAATAATATATTATGAAAATACTTATATTCAAAATACAGGAGTAGATTATGTAAGTAAAGAAGTATTTGATGTTAATTCTATTGCAGATGGAACAGTAATATCAGTAACACAAGATGACATAGTAGGACAAACAATAAAAATAAAACATAATAACGATATGATAAGTGTATATCAATCAGTAAATGATGTAAAAGTAAAAGAAAATGACGAAGTAACCAAAGGTCAAGTAATCGCTACTAGTGGAACAAATAATATTAATAGTGAATTAGGTAATCATTTACATTTTGAACTATATAATCAGAATATATTAGTAAATCCAGAAGATTTCTTTATAGCAAATGAAGGAAACTAAAATGTTTAGTAAAGACATAGGAATAGATTTAGGAACAGTAAATGTACTAATATATGTAAAAGGAGAAGGAATAGTTCTAAATGAACCAAGTGTAATAGTAATAAATGAAGAAGATAAATCAGTAATAGCAGTAGGAGAAGAAGCAAATAGTATGCTTGGTAAAACACCTGGTAAACTAAAAGCAATTAAGCCAATGAAAGATGGAGTAATAGCAAATTTTGACATGGTTGAAGCATTATTAGAAAATTTTCTAAAAAAAATAAAAGTTGGAAGTAAAATTTCAAAACCTAGAATTTTAATATGTTGTCCATCAAATATAACTGAAGTAGAAAAAAATGCCATAAAAGAAGTAGCAGAAAAAATGGGTGCAAAAAAAGTATTTGTAGAAGAAGAACCAAAAGTTGCAGCAGTAGGAGCAGGATTAGATATAGGAAAGCCAATAGGGAATATGGTCGTAGATATAGGCGGAGGAACAACAGATATAGCAGTTCTATCATTAGGTAATATTGTTACAAGTGCTTCAATAAAAACTGCAGGGAATACATTTGATCAAAACATAATAGATTATGTAAAAGAAAAATATAAACTATTGATAGGGGAAAAAACAGCAGAAAATATAAAAATAAAAATTGGAACAGTAAAACAAGGAAAAACCAAAGAAAAAATGTCCATAAAAGGAAGAGATTTAGTCGGAGGATTACCAAAAACAGTATCAATTACAAGTGAAGAAGTTGAAGAGGCTCTTAAAGAAAGTATTAAAAAAATAATATCAATGATAAAAGTTGTTTTAGAACAAACACCTCCAGAGTTATCTGCTGATATAATTGAAAAAGGAATTATATTAACAGGAGGCGGAGCACTACTAAATAATCTACCAGAATTATTGGAAGAAGAATTAAAAGTTCCAGTATTTAGAGCTGAAGATCCACTTTCGTGTGTAGCTGAAGGAACAGGAATAATGTTAGAAAAATTATATTATATAGATAAATAACAAAAATATAGATATATAATGATTATCTATATTTTTTTTAAAATAAATGTTATAATCAAATTGAGGTGTTAATATGCTGGATTTAACCAATTATACTCATATATTAATAATAATATTTACGTGTTTTGTATTTTCCTTTCTAATAACATTTTATATAAAAAAAATAGCAAGACACATTGGAGCTATGGATATTCCAAATAAAAGAAAAGTACATAAAGTTCCTATGCCACGCCTAGGAGGATTAGGAATATTTTTAACTTTTCTATTTGGATATATGTTGTTTGGAGTTCAAAGTATTCAAATGAATGCTATATTAATTGGAGCATTTATAATTATAATAACTGGAGTAATTGATGATATCAGCCCATTAGGAGCAAAAACAAAATTATTAGGGCAAACTATAGCAGCTTTAATCGTAATTTTTTATGGAGGAATTATATTAGATAAAATAACTATTGGAGGACTTCATTTAGATTTCGGAATATTCGCTTATCCATTAACCATCATATTTATTCTAGGATGTATAAACATAATAAATCTAATTGATGGATTAGATGGTTTATCTACAGGAACATGTGCTATCTTCTATCTAACAATTGGAATAATAGCATTTATAAAGTCAAGTTTTGGAGGACTAGATGTATCATTAACTTTCATAATGCTAGGAGCATCACTTGGATTTCTATGTCATAACTTTTATCCAGCAAAAATATTTTCTGGAGATTCTGGTTCGATGTTTCAAGGTTTCATGATATCAACTATATCATTACTAGGCTTTAAAACAGTAACAATGACATCATTTTTTATACCATTATTATTATTAGGAATACCAATATTAGATACATTATTTGCAATAATTAGAAGAATAATAAAAAAACAACCTATATATATGCCAGATAAAGATCACTTACATCATCAATTATTAAAATTAGGATTATCGCATAGAAACACAGTATTAGCTATATATGCCATGAACATATTATTTGCCTTTGCTTCTATTATATATGCCATAAATGATAAAAAATTAGGTATGTGCATATATATAGTAATATTTATACTTATTACTTTAATAATAGCCAAAACAAGTATAATATCTGATAAAAAAGAGAAAAAATAGAAATTTTTCTCTTTTATTTTCTCATATTCTTTGGTAGAATAAAATCGTATTTTGGAAAATAATACCAATTTATATAATTTGCGTAAACACTGCGTTCCAAATAATTTTATTTATAGTATAATGTTTAGGAGGAAGTATTATGAAAGATTTTATTAAGTGGTTAGGAGTTAATGAAAAAGTTGCAAAAGTAGCAGTATGGATGCTAATTATCATGGTGTTTTTAATAATAGTTAACACAGCACTGAATAGTTTAGGTTTCCCATATTATGCAATTACTTATGATAATTTGAAAAATATAGATTTAGGAGGTACTATTGATATAATCCTCAATTGCGTAGTTTGTATTTTAAATTTTTGTTCAATTACACTACTTGTATTTTCAATAAAAGAAACAAAGACAATAGTAAAATATTCTATTTTATATATGATTTTAAATTGGATTTTTAAAGAAATGTTTGGATATGCTGCACTGCAAATATTTATAATAGTATTTATATTAATATTTTGCTATTTGTATTCAAATAAAAATCTAAAATATGTGTTATATGGATTCTTTGCATTAGCAACTAATGCTTTAGTTCAAGGAATTGCATATACATATAAAATCAAGTTAATTGATTACACAAGCTTAAGCACCACAACTCAAACATTATTATCATTTGATTACTTTATAATAATGGCCATAATTATTTTAGTAAAAGAAATTTATTTAAAGAAAAGGAGTGTGGAACAATGAATGGTGGAGGACCAGGAAGTTTTCTTTGGTGGGGAGAATTCAACAAAGAAAGCAAATTCGCTAAAAAAATCGCAAAAAAAGCAAGCAGCTTAGTAAAATAATTAAACATTTCAGGGGGTTCTACTTATATTAAGAAAGAGGTAGTTATGAAAACAGATGATAAATTAAAAGACAATAAGAAAAAGAGAAAGAAAAAGAATGGAATATGGTTTAATAATACTCAGTCTATAGAGTATTATGCAGAGTCAAGAGCAGCCAAATTAGAAAAAATAATAGAAAATATTATTTTCTATGGCATAACAATACCATTACAATTGATTCAAACAGCAGGAGTATTTGTAATAGCCTATTTTAATGATGCATTTGCAGAATTATCGTTTTTCTTAGTAGGATTTTTCTTTACCAGATCTTTTTTAGGAGAAACATTTCATCTAAATTCAACAATAACTTGTACAACATTCACATGGACGTTATTTTTTATAATAACAGCATTAATACCAAGTATTGAAGTAAGTATATTTCTATGTATTTTATTAGGAGCATTCCTATCAATATATATGCATTATATAGTAGTAAAGGAAGATGAGTCATGCCAAAAAGATTAAAAACTTTAGTAGATTTACCTACAAATAAAGATAAATTAGTAGAATTTTGTAGAGAAAAAGGTTTGAATGGTTATGAAATAGAAATAATTTTAAGAATATATTGGAAGAAACAAAGTTTAAATTTTATTTCATACAATATGGATTTTTCAAAATATGGAAGACCACAAAAATATTATTCAGTTAGAAGTATAAATAACTTTCATAAAGATGCGTTTTTAAAATTAATAATGAAATAATATTTAATAATTGTTTTATTAATAATTACTAATTCCACTAAAAGTGGTTTTTATTTTGGAAAAAAATAAATGTTATTAACATATATTTAAGTAATAACTTTAAAAAAAGTTTAAAACATGATACAATATCGTTAGGAGGATGATAAAATGAAATTAAATATTCGTGGTGAAAAAACTGTAATTACTGAAGCAATGAAAGCATATGCTGAAGATAAGATGAAAAAGTTAGAGAAGTATATTGAAAATAACGAAGAAGTAACAGGAACAATACTTTTTAAAGTTCGCGAACCAAAACAAAAAATAGAGATTACAATACCTCTTAAAAATTGTACATTAAGAGTAGAAGAAGAAGGACAAGATTTTTATTCTGCTATAGACACGTCTATAGATAAATTAGAAAGACAAATAATTAAGAATAAAACTAGATTAGAAAGTAAAAAAAATAAAAATAGAATGGACATCATTTTAGATTTTGAATCAGTAGAGGAAGAAGAAAATAAGAATAAAATTATTAAAAGAAAGTATATTGAACTAAAACCAATGGATGAAGATGAAGCTATATTACAAATGGAATTATTAAATCATGACTTCTACATGTTTAAAAATATAGAAACAGATCATGTAGCAGTCATATATAGACGTAAACATAACGATTATGGATTAATAGAACAAGAATAATAACGGGGAGAAATTATGAAAAAAATAGCAATGATATTCGGTGGGCAATCAACTGAACATGATGTATCGGTAGTATCAGGGCTGTATATCAGTAAATGTATCGATAAACAAAAATACGATGTGACCAATATATATATAGATCAAAAAGGAATATGGTACATTTACGATAGTAGCAATTATAATATAGAATTAGGAGAACAACTAGACAGTTTAAAGCCAATAACCTGCTTAACAGATTATTTAAAAACATTTGATTGTATTTTTCCAGCATTACATGGATTATATGGAGAAGATGGAACTATACAAGGATTGTTTGAATTACTAAAAATTCCTTATGTAGGGTGCAAAGTACTTGGATCTAGTTTAGCTATGGATAAAGTATATGCTAAAATCATATTTAATCAAGCAGGATTAAAGCAAGTAAATTATGAATATATAAGAAAACATAATGATAAATATATTTATATTGATAAAAATTTTAATGAAGCAGAGTATTCATTAACTGAAATATCAAAATTAATAGAGAAAAAGATAAAATTTCCTATGTTTGTTAAACCTTCTAATTCTGGATCTTCAATTGGAATAACTAAAGTCTCTAATATTAAAGAATTACAAGCATCTATAGAAGAAGCCGCAAAATATGATAAAAAAATCTTAATAGAAGAAGGCATAGAAATGCGTGAGTTAGAATGTGCAGTATTAGGCAATGAAGATATAATAGTATCATGTGTCGGAGAAATAATGTCTGCAGACGACTTCTACGATTATGATTCAAAGTATAAAAATGCCTCTTCTTATACTGTAAATCATGCTGATTTAGATCCAAAAATAGAAGACAAAATCAAAAAGCAGGCAATTAAAGCTTTTAAATCAGTAGATGGTAAAGGCTTATCTAGAGTAGATTTCTTTTTAGATAAAGAAAATAATATTTATATAAATGAAATAAATACCATGCCAGGATTTACAGGAATAAGTATGTATCCTAAACTAATGGAAGAGTCCGGCATAGATGGTAAATCTTTAACAACTAAACTAATAGAATTAGCCTTTGAAGAGTGAGCATTTTCACTCTTTTTATTTATAGAAATAAATATTGACATAACTAATTATTTTTTGTACTCTTAATAGAGAATAGGAAGTGTAAAAATGAAATGTATAATAGTTGAAGGCCCTCAAGGATGCGGCAAAACCACCTTAACAAATTATTTAAGAGAAAACATTCCTGCAGCAAACCTTTATAGATTAACAGGTCATAAAGATAAAACAGTAACAGGCAAAGAAAAAAGTGAAAAAATGTATAATGCATTACTAAACTATATAAAGTCATTAGAAGGTTGTGACGTGAATCTAATATTTGATAGAATGTTTTTTACAGACTATATATTTTCTAATTTAGGTTATAAAGAATATGACTATAAAGATGTTTATAAAAAATTATTAACAAAATTTAGTAAGTTAAATTATGAAATATATTATATATCTTTATATTTAAAAGACACAAACATTTTCAAACAAAGACTAATTAGAAATCATCATGATTACCAAAGCTTTAGCGTAGAAAGCAGTATAGCACAACAAAATGAATATAAAAAAATATTGCAAGATTTAAAACCATTAAAAAATACTAAAACTTATGAAATAGCTATGGATGATTTTGAAGAAGCATATAAGGAAATAAAAAAAATTTTAGATATAAATTAATATCTATTTTTCTTACAAATATTGACAAAATATCCTAAATTTGATAAATATAAAATATAATAAAATAATAGGAGAGTAAAGTTATGGATATGGAAAATGAAAAACCATCAGAAGAGCTATTCAGTGAAAGCACTGAAACACCAGTTTCTAATACAGTAGAAACAAAAAATGACTCAAAGAAAAAGAGTAAATTAAAAGTAATAATAGCAATAGTAATTATATTATTAATAATCATCTTAGCCGCAGGATATTTCTTTTTCTTAACAAAACCTAAAGAAATATTTGATAGAAAAATACAAGAGTCTGTTAACTATTTAACTGAAAATATTGATAAGCAAATTAACTATAATACTTTAAAAGAAGAAGGCACAATTAGTTACGAAATATCATCATCAGATAATACAATACAAGAAATGTTTGAATTATTTAATGGAATAACATTAAATTATAACGTCCAAATAGATTATTCTAACAAATTAATTAATGCAGATATTAACACTAACTTTAATGAAGAAAAACTAATTGATTTTAACCTATATACAGAAAATCAAAAAGGTTATATCTTATTAAAAGATGTATATGACAGATATATTAGTACTAACATAGAAGGATATAATGAATTATTTACTACTAAAGAAAATGCAAAAGATGTAAAAGTAATTATAAATAGCATAAGTAAAGCTTTAATGATATCATTAGAAAACGATGATTTTACAAAAGAAGATGCAACTATTGAAGTAAATAATAAAAATATAGATGTAAAAAAGCAAACATTAGTAATAGATCAAAACAATATTAAACGTATATCAGAAAATATATTAAATACTTTAAAAGATGATAATGAATTTATAGATTCTATGAATAACATAATTGAAGATGAAAATACAGACATAAAAACCGTGTTAGAAAATGCCATAACACAATTAAATGAGCAAGAAAGCTTTGGAGATGAAAAAGTAGAAATATCTTTATATACTAAAGGTATACTTAACAAAGTTTTAAAAACTGAAATAGAATTTACATCAAATGATATACCTACCACTATAGCTATTACTGAAAATGATGAAAATAATTATAATTACACAGTAGAACAAAATAGTATAACTTTAGTAACAGGAACAATAAAAATAGAATCTAATACAGAGTCTAAACTATCAGAAGGACAAATAGAAGTAACAGCAAATATTAGTAATATAATAGACTTGAAAATAAATATAGATAACAAAGTAGAATATGATGTAGACTTTGAAAAAGCTGATGTATCAAATAGCATCGAAGATACAGAATTAACAGAAGAAGATACAAATAACATAATGGAAAAACTAATGGAAAATCAAGGATTTGCAAGTTTAATCAATAATTTTAAAGCTATCACTTCAGCATAATTATAAAAAGGTATGAAAAACATACCTTTTTAATATCCATAAATTTTATATATCTAAATATTTTTATGCATGATATAATATTATTAATAAATGGAGAGTGATAACATGAAAGACATAGAAATAGCTAGAAAAAATAAATTAGAAAATATTATAAATATTGCTAAAAAAATAAACCTAGAAGAAGATGAGTTAGAATTTTATGGTAAATATAAAGCAAAAATAACAAAAGAAATAGATAAATTACAAAATACAAAAGATGGTAAACTAATATTAGTGACTTCTATAAATCCAACCCCCTTAGGAGAAGGTAAAACAACAGTATCTATATCTATTGCAGATGCTTTAAACAAATTAGGTAAAAATGCTATACTAGCCTTAAGAGAACCATCTTTAGGACCAGTTTTTGGAATAAAAGGTGGAGCAACTGGTGGAGGTTATAGCCAGGTTGTACCAATGGAAGATATAAATTTACACTTCACTGGCGATATACATGCTATAACAAGTGCTAATAATTTACTAGCTAGTCTTATAGACAATCACATATATTTCGGTAATGAGTTAAAATTTTCTAAAGTAGTATGGAAAAGATGTTTAGATTTAAACGATAGACAATTAAGAGAAGTTGAAACAGGTCTATCAAAAGAAAAAAATATAGTACCACGAAGAGATAAATTTGATATCAGTGTAGCCTCTGAAATAATGGCAATATTATGCCTATCAGAAAACATAAATGATCTTAAAAAGAATTTAGGCAATATAATAATAGGATACACCAAAGAAGAAAAACCTATATTTGCTAAGGATTTAAAAGCTGAAGGAAGTATGGCAGTGCTTTTAAAAGATGCTATAAAACCAAATTTAGTCCAAACACTTGAGAAAAACCCAGCAATAATTCATGGCGGGCCATTTGCTAATATAGCTCATGGCTGTAACAGCTTAATAGCTACAAAATTAGCTTTAAAATTAGGAGATTATGTAGTAACAGAAGCTGGATTTGGAGCAGATTTAGGAGCAGAAAAATTTTTAGATATAAAATGTCGAAAACTAGAAAAAAATCCTGATATAGTAGTAATAGTAGCAACTATAAAAGCTTTAAAATATCATGGAGGCTCACCTCTAGAAGACATTAAAAAAGAAAATTTAGAATATCTAGAAAAAGGATTAACTAATTTATATCATCATATTAACACTATAAAAAATAATTTTGGATTAAATGTAGTAGTAGCAATAAATAAATTTAATACAGACACTAACAACGAGTTAGAATATTTAACACAAAAATTAATGGAAAAATCCATTCCAGTTAGCATATCAAATGGTTATCAAGAAGGCTCTAAAGGTGCTATAGATCTTGCCAGTAACATTCTTAATAACATAGAAAGCAAAAACAATTTTAAATTTATCTATGATTTAAATGATTCCATAAAAGATAAAATATTAAAAATAGCTACTAGTGTTTATAAAGCAAAAAATGTAATATATGAAGAAAAAGCTTTAAATGAAATTGATCATATTGAAAAATTAGGCTATGATAACTTACCAATATGTATAGCTAAAACACAATATTCTCTATCAGATAACCCTAAAAATTTAGAATGTCTAGAAGAATACGATATAACAATAAAAGATATAGAATTAAAAAATGGTGCAGGATTTATAGTAGCATATGCAGGAAATATAATGACTATGCCAGGATTGCCTAAAAAACCAGCCGCAGAAAGCATAAATATAAACGAAAATAATGAAATAGTTGGTTTGTTTTAAAAGTATAAAAGCAAGTAGAACTTGCTTTTTATAGTTTATAATTCTAAAATATATTGTCTCTTTAACATAAAAGTGTTAAAATATGAAAGTAATATTTATCGTTAAGAAAGAATTAAATAAACAATAAGAATGGGGGATAATATGTTTGAATTAGTATCTAAATATAAACCAAGTGGAGATCAACCAAAAGCAATAAAAGAACTAGTCGAGGGAATAAAAGAAGGCAAAAAGCATCAAGTTTTACTAGGAGCAACGGGTACAGGAAAAACGTTCACCATAGCAAATGTAATAAAAGAAACAGGCAAAAAGACTTTAGTTCTAGCCCATAATAAAACTCTAGCAGGGCAACTATATGCTGAACTTAAAGAATTATTTCCCAACAACAGAGTAGAATACTTTGTCTCATACTATGACTATTATCAACCAGAAGCATACATTCCAGGAACGGATACTTACATAGAAAAAGATTCTTCAATAAATGATGAAATAGATCAGTTAAGACACGCTGCAACTAGCGCCCTTTTATCAAGAGAAGACGTCATAGTAGTAGCATCAGTATCATGTATTTATGGCATAGGAGAAATTGAAGAATATAAAAATAACACCCTTACTTTAACAACAGGAGAAGTAATAGAAAGAAACGATGTAATAAGAAAACTAATAAATATGCTCTATGAAAGAAACGAAATGGATTTTAAAAGAGGCACTTTTAGAGCACATGGAGACATCTTAGAAATTATTCCAACTTCAGAGAAGAAAAATGGTTATAGAATAGAATTTTTTGGAGATGAAATAGACAAAATTTCAGAAATAGATACTTTGACAGGAAAAACAATAAAAATATTAAAAAATATAACAATATTTCCAGCTAGTCACTTTGTAACAAGTGAAGAAAAATTATTAAAAGCAATAGAAAGAATAAAAAAAGAACTAGCAGAAAGGTTAAAACAGTTAAAAGAAGAAAATAAATTATTAGAAGCTCAAAGATTAGAACAAAGAACTAACTACGATATAGAGATGTTAACAGAAACAGGTTTTTGCAGTGGAGTGGAAAATTATTCAAGACATTTAAGCGGTAGAGAAGAAGGAGAAACTCCTACAACACTTATTGATTTTTTTGGAGATGATTTCTTACTAGTAGTAGATGAATCACACGTAACATTACCTCAAGTAAGAGCAATGTATAATGGTGATAGAGCTAGAAAAACTACTTTAGTAGAATATGGTTTTCGCTTGCCAAG
The DNA here is from genome assembly GCA_944350405.1 of uncultured Bacilli bacterium. GTDB lineage: Bacteria > Bacillota_I > Bacilli_A > RF39 > UBA660 > UMGS1449. The sequence continues at coordinate 4,696 of CALVPC010000003.1, read as the reverse complement.
TGCTTTAGATAATAGACCATTAAAATTTGAAGAATTTGAAAAAAAATTAGATCAAATAATATACGTATCAGCAACCCCAGGAGATTATGAATTAGCATTATCAGAAAATACAGTAGATCAAATTATAAGACCAACTGGTTTGTTAGATCCAACTATAGAAATTAGAAAAACTGAAGGACAAATAGATGATTTAATTGGAGAAATAAGAAAAAGAGAGCAAAAAAATGAAAGAGTTTTAATCACTACTTTAACTATTAGGATGAGTGAAGAACTAACAAAGTATTTAAAAGAAATGGATATTAAAGTAGCATATCTTCATTCTGAAATAACAACTCTAGATAGAATGAAAATTGTAAATGAATTAAGATTAGGAAAATATGACTGTATTGTTGGAATAAATCTGTTGCGTGAAGGTTTGGATATACCTGAAGTAAGTTTAATTGCTATTCTAGATGCAGATAAAGAAGGATTTTTAAGAAGTGAACGAAGTTTAATTCAAACGATTGGTAGATGTGCAAGAAATGAAAATGGGCATGTAATAATGTATGCTGATAAAATAACTGATAGTATGAAAATAGCTATTGATGAAACATCAAGAAGAAGAAAAGTACAAGAAGAATATAATAAGAAACATAACATAACACCCAAAACTATAAAGAAAGAAGTTCACGAATTAATTTCAAATTTTGATGATAAAACATTAGAAAAAATGCAAAAAACTAAAAAACATGATATAATAGACATAGAAAGCATAGAAAAAATAGAACAAGAAATGAAAAAAGCTGCTAAAGAATTAGATTTTGAAAGAGCTATGCAGTTAAGAGATATTTTATTTGAATTAAAAACAAAGTAAGGTGATAATTATAACTAAAAGAAAATTAAAAAAACAAGTAAAAAAAAGATTTACAAAAATACTACTAATAATTTTAGTAATATCGTTAATATGTATAGTAGTAGTTTTTGGACAATATTATTTAGAATTATCAAAAGAACTTACTCCTATAGATAGTAAAAAAGATTATTATAATTTATCAGATTTTGGATTTGTCAAAATAAAAAGTGAATATGATTATAACAATAATGGTGTTGATGATTATACTGATATTTTTAATGGTGCTAAAGAATATGCTGAGTTTAATCCTGCCTATGTTAGTAAGTATTATGCCGGAGGTTATCCACCAGTTGAAGAAGAAGGAGCATGTACAGACTTAATATGGTATGCACTAATGCAAGCTGGATATGATTTAAAATCAATGATGGCTCAGGATATAAGAGATGAGTATGATAATAATACTTATGGTATTGAAATAATTGATGATAATATTGATTTTAGAAGAGTAGGAAATCAAGAAATATTTTTATTAAGATATGCAGAAAGCTTAGATATAGATATTTATAATGTCGGAGACTTTATGCCTGGAGATATAGTTACATTTGATGATTCAGCACATATAGCAATGATATCTGATAAATATAATGAAAATGGAGTGCCTTACTTAATACAAAATAGAGATGAAACTCAAGAAGTAAAAGAAGAAGATAGGTTAGAAATAACTGATATGCAAGTAACAGGGCACTATAGATTTGAGTACAATGAAAGCTTACAAAACTTGATAAACAAAATAGATAACGAAGAAGCACAATAGTGCTTTTTTTGTTAAATTATTTAATTTAATAATTAATTATGTTAAAATATAAAAAGAGGTGTAGTATGACAAAAAAAGAAGTATTTAAAAAAGAATTAGAATATATAAAAAAAGAAGATTTTAAAAAAAGTGCTGAAAATCTTTTAGAATTGGTACCAGATTATTTTTTTGAAATTCCAGCCGCATCGACTGGTAAGTATCATCCGAAATTTGCTCAAGGAGCAGGAGGCCTTGTAAGACACACTAAAGTTGCTATGGCTATAGCTAATGATATTTTGTCATTAGAATATACAAGCAAAGACTTTACAAGTGATGAAAAAGATCTAATGCTAATAGCTATTCTTTTCCATGATACTCATAAATTAGGAGTACCAGAAGAAAAATATACAAGATTTGATCATCCGTTATTAGCAGCAAATTTTATAAAGAAAAATCAAAACGTAACAACATTAAATGATGAACAAATTGACTTTATAGCAAAAGCAATTTCTTCTCATATGGGGCAGTGGAACACAAGTCCATATAGTGATGTAGTTTTACCAGTACCATCAGATAAATATCAATTTTTAGTACACAAATGTGATTTTTTATCTAGTAGAAAATATATAAATGTAGATTTTAACGAAAAAGGGGACATCATTAAGTAGGAGTGGTAATATGTTTAAAAAGAAAAAAGAAGAAAAAATGATAATAGGATATTATAGTAAATCAGTATTTATTACTTATATTGGAGTTATAAGTGGTACAATCGGAATGTTTTTAGCATTAAGTGGGAAAATCAGTTTTGCTCTTATGTGTTTAGTATTTTCAGGAATATGTGATGCTTTTGATGGTAAAATAGCTAGAAAATGTAAAAGAACTAGTAATGAAAAATATTTTGGAATTCAAATAGACTCATTAGCAGATATGGTTTCATTTGTATTTTTACCAATAACAATATTTTATGGATTAGGATATAACTCTTGGTATAACATAATAATATTTGCTATTTTCACTTTAGCAGGAGTAATAAGATTAGGATATTTTAATGTAATTGCCGAAGAAAAAGCAGTAAATAATCCTGTGTCATATTATAATGGTCTTCCAGTTACTTCAAGTGCTGCTATTTATCCTATTGTATATTTACTAACCAATTTTACCACCTCTGAAGAATTTAAAATAATATATACACTAACAATGGCTTTTATGGCAATACTATATGTACTTAATTTTAAATTAAAAAAACCAACAGTAAAAGTAATATATTTATTTGCAGTCGGGGGAGTAGTACTAATAACAGCACTATATTTATTAACATAATGAAATATATAGATAGAAAAACCAAAAAAATAGTTGAAGTAAAAGATCAAAAAATTTTAATATTCTTATATACTACAAAACTAGGAAGAATAATATTAAAAATAACGACAAAGCCTATATTTTCCAAAATATTTGGTTATATTACTAATACTAAAGCATCAAAAATATATATTAAACGATTTATAAAAAACAATAATATTAATATGGAGTATTATGAAACAGCTAATTATAAATCATTCAACGATTTTTTTACTAGAAAAATAAACAAATCAAAAGTAAAAGAAGTTATTAACAATCAATTGTTAATATCTCCTTGTGACGCCAAATTAACAGTATATAATATAAGTGATAACCTGACTATTAATGTAAAAAATTCTAAATATAATATTGAAAATTTAATAAAAGAAAAAGTGCCTAATAAGTTTAATAAAGGTTTATGTTTAATATTAAGATTATCTCCAGATGATTATCATAGATATCATGCATTTGATAACTATGAAATATTATATTCCAAAAATATACATGGAATATTACATACAGTAAATCCCATAAGTTATAATACCTATAAAGTCTTTACAGAAAATAAGCGAGTAATATCACTTTTAAAAACAGAAAATTTTAACGAAGTATATCAAATAGAAGTCGGAGCACTTAACATAGGAAAAATTTATAATCACAATAAAAAGAACCTGAAAAAATATGAAGAAAAAGGATATTTTTCTTTTGGAGGATCAACTATTATTTTATTATTTGAGAAAAGCTCTATAAAAATAGATAAAGATATATTAGAAAATTCAAAAAATAATTTAGAAACCAAAGTATCTTATGGAGAAGTAATAGGTAAAAAATATTGATTATTTAAAATAATAGTGCTATAGTATAAACCATTAAAAAGAAAGGATTATATTATATGCAAGATTTAAAAAATTAGATAAAAAAAGCTAAAAGCAGTGGTAGATATAAAAAGTAAACTTCCAGAGGATAAAGTAAAATTAGTAATAAAAAACGACGAAATAACAGAAATAGCATTTGCTGAATATACTTTTATAAAAAATTCAGGAGAAGATCAATATATTTTTTTAGATAAAGTGGCTAATGAATTAACAGAATTATATAATATAGATTTATATGAATATTTAAAACAAGACAATAAAGAAGCATTATTATTAAAATTTCAAAATGATTCAGAACAATTAGAAAAAAACATAAAAGACCTTCGCTATAACAAAAGATTTTTTTTATATAACAGGAACAGGTTTTGCATTAACAGGAATAGAGGCATTAGTTGTCGTATCGCAATGGATGGACACTAATAATCCTAATATGGGGATGCCATTTATATTTATGACCTTAGTCTCATACTTTACTAGTGGTTTGTTAATGGCAAACGGATATAGAAAAAATGAGGAAATAAAAAAAGAAAAAATAAAAAAGAAAGTATTATCAAAGTTGTAAGAGGGAAATCATGTATTATGATGAAATAAAAAATAAAAAAGAGAAAGAAATACTAGAAGAAATAAAAAAAACAAAAAGAAATATAAGAAATTTGAAGATAGAGAAAATAGCATCATTTACAACAGGAATTATGGGATATATTTTGTTAGAATATTATCTAGAACCAATAATAGAAAATGAAGATAATACTATTCTTCAAGAATTGTTAAATATATCACCTACAATATTTTTAGGAATATTTGCTACTATAGGAGCACTACTAAATGTCACAAAAAACGATCTTGAAAATTATTTAG
>CALVPC010000002.1 GCA_944350405.1 uncultured Bacilli bacterium | reverse complement strand
TCATATAATACCTCCAATTTTATTATAACAAAAAATGTAGACCGTTTTTTTGTGTCTACATTTATCTTACAACTTCATTTACCATTTAATCGTTTTTTTTGCATTTTCTATTAGAAAAAATCGCTTCTAACATATTACATCTAAAAATTTGATTTTTTAATGAAAAATAAGGACAATCAATTATAACTTCAACACCATTATTAAACTTAATTAATGATTTCTTACCATATTTCTCAACAGATTTAATATTCTTATAAGAAATCCAACTAACACTTTCAGAATTTATCGCCTCAGTAGGAAAAAATATTAACTTTTGAGACTCTTCAACTATAACAGGTATTTTATAAACACTACCAAGAATATTCTTTGAACCATCAATCCTACCACTTAAAGAACTGCCAAAATATTTACAGCTATAATCCATAACTGAATAAGGAGAATCATTAACAATATATTCATCGTTAAATTCTACTACTTTTGATTTACCATCAGCAAGCGAAATAATAGCCAAAGTTTCATCATTAATCTCATATTTCATTAAAATCACCCCCTAAACAACAAATTTTGCAATGTAAAAACATTACATAAATAGATATATCATATCAATTAGTCGAAAAAAGGTGAATTTTAAGAAAATTAATAAGTTCTAATAGGTAATATCAAACATATTAAATTATCATTATTTTCTTCTTTTAATAAAATAGGCTTAATCTCTCCAACAAATGTTAAAGTAACATTATCTGATTTCATAGTTCTAAGTGCATCCATCATATATTTAGCACTAAATGAAATCTTAATATTTTTATCACAATCAACATTTAATTTTTCCTCAACTTTACCTATTTCTAATGACATAGAAGTAATCTTAAACAATTTATTTTTAAGTTCCAAAGTAATAATATTATTATCTTTATCATCATTTAAAATACTAGCTCTATCAACCATATTATAAAATTCATTAGTATTAACAGTTAAATCAAATAAACTATCATTAGGTATTAAATTCTTAGTATTAGGATAAGTAGCATTAATAAGTCTAGATTGAAAAATAATATTTTCAAATTTAAATATAACTTTATTATTAAATAAATACATATCTAAATAATTATCATCTGAAGAAGATAATATTTTTAAAAGTTCATTTAAATTTCTACTTGGAATAATAATATCTGCATCATTAGTTATCTTTTTATCAAGTTTAATTTTTCTAAGAGCAAGTCTATATGAATCAGTAGCACTACATTCAAATTCATCATCATGAACTTTAATATTAACTCCAGTTAACACTACCCTAGCCTCATCCATAGAACAAGCATAATTTGTTTGAACAATAATAGACTTAAAATCAGAGACTTTCATATTAACACTATCTGAAGATAAATCTAAATTTATATCTGGATATTCTCTAATATCTATACCATTCAAATTAAATTCACTATTTTCAGTAAATATCATTATTTTATGATCATCAACAATTTCAATATTTATCATATCATTATCAAGTTTTCTAATAATATCTAATATATACTTACCCTTTATAACAATACTACCAACATTCTCAATAATTAAATCATCACTTTTCTCAATAACAGTTTGTATAACTATATCATTATCCGAAGCAGTTAAAACTAACTTATCCTTAAAAAGTTCAAATTTAATACCAGATAAAATAGGAATTATATTCTTAGTAGATATAGCTTTAGAAACATTATTTAATCCTTCAAGTAAAACAGATTTTTTAATTTTCAATTTCATAAAAATTACCTTCTTTCTTTTTTATTTTTTTATTTATAATTTTTTATTATTTATATTATTACTGTTAATATTGTTAATAACATATTTTACTCTTTAATATCAACAAATAATAATAAAATTTATTGTTAATATCTATTAACAAATTAAACAATATCATGTTAATTGTTTTTCAATATTGTTAATAGCATCATTCAAATCCTTATTAATTTTCATTTCTCTTTCTATTTTATTACAAGCATGAATAACGGTAGCATGATTCTTTCCAGAAAATTCAATACCTATTCTTTCAAAAGATTCATCAGTAAGTTTTCTACACAAATACATAGCAACTTGTCTAGGAATAGCAAGATTAGGTGTTCTTTTCTTAGATTTCATATCTTCAAAGGATATTTTATAAAAATTAGCCACAGTTTTTTGAATACGTCTAATATTATTTTGATCAGTAACAGTATCCTTTTTAGTAAAATCCTTTAAAGCCTCCATAGCAAAATTAGTAGTTATATCAGTAACACACATAATAGCAGAATAAGCAACAAGTCTAGTAATAGAACCTTCAAGTTGCCTAACATCGTTACCAATATTTGATGCTATATAGGAAATAACCTCATCACTAATAACAATATCCTCTCTTTGTAATTTCTTTTTTATAATTGCCACCTTTAAATCATAGTCCGGAGGACTTATATCAACTTGAAGACCCCAAGCAAAACGAGTTCTAAGCCTATCTTCCAAAACCTTTAAATCCTCTGGAGACCTATCCGAAGAAACAATAATTTGTTTACTATCATTGTATAAATTGTTAAAAGTATGAAAAAATTCTTGTTGTGTCTTCTCTGCTCCACCTAAAAATTGTATATCATCAATAATTAAAACATCAACATTTCTATATTTATTTTTAAAAAACTCAACATAATCAAGATTATTAACATTATTATTTTTTCTAGCAAGACCAGTAAAATCATTCATAAAATCATCACTAGTAACATATAAAACTTTCTTCTTATGCTTATTTTCAATATAGTTTCCTATTGCATGCATCAAATGAGTTTTACCTAAACCACTATTACCATATATAAATAAAGGATTATACATAGTACCAGGATTCTCTGCAACAGCAAGAGCAGCAGCCTGAGCAAATTTATTAGACTCCCCTACTACAAAACTTTCAAAAGTATAATTTTTATTAAGATTAGAATTATGATGAATAATATCATAATCTTCATGAACATTATTTGTTAACTGTTCTTCCCGACTTTCTAAATTTAAAACATCATCAAGATTTTCTTTAAGAATATAAATAATGTTATTAACAGGTTTTGTTAAAAAATTATTAAAGCTATCTAAAATAATATCTTTATAATTTTGTTCCAAATGATTTTTATATAAAATAACCGGAACAACAAGTCTAACTGAATTATCTTTTATATCAATAAAATCAATATTTTCAAACCAAGTTCTATAAGATAAAGGGTTAACGATAGTACTAATATTATTTAAAACTTTTTGCCATAAAAATTTATCATTCATAATACCATCTCCCCATTAAAAATAAAGTTTTAACAACCTAAAATAATTGTAATACAAATTAAAAAATTTGGAAACACTAAAAAAGTTATTAACCTATTTTTTAACAAACTTATTAACATATAATTTCCTTTGTCTATATACTATAAAATAGTTTTCAACAAATTTCAACAAATTTTTTATTAACTTCTTAACAATTGTTAAAATATAAAAAGTTAATAAACGTTAAAATAGTTAAAAACATAAAAAATATTGACAATAACATAAAATTAAATATATAATAATAGCGATTGAGTTTGGAGGTGCAAGACGTGAGTAAAATGACTTTTCAACCTAATAATAGAAAAATGAAAAAAAAGCATGGATTTTTTTCTCGTATGGAATCAGGAATCGCAGCTGCTAGAAGAAGAAAAGGAAGAAAAAATTTATCAAAATAATATCCACTAAAAGGTGGATTTTTGATTATGGAGGTAAACAAAATTGAAAAAACAAAATATACTGAAAAAATCAAAAGACTATAATAGAATAATAAAAAAAAGAAAAGGAATAAATAGTAATTATTTTATTATAAATGTTGAACAAAATAATGAAAATATTACAAAATTTGGTATAACATTTACCAAAAATATTGGTAAAGCAGTAATACGTAATAAACTAAAAAGAAGAATAAAATCTATTATAGATAATAATCAGTATATTTTTAAAAATAACACAACATACGTAATAATAGCCAAAAAAACAACTTTAAATTTAAAATATTATGAATTAGAAAAAGAATTAGTAAATCTTTTTCTTAAAATAAAAGGAGAAAAATATGAAAAAGATCAAGAAAATAAGTAAAATACTGATAGTTTTTCTATTAATAATAACATTAACAGGATGTACACAACCACTTCAAGATAAAGATGGAAAAGCAGTAAAAAACGAAACAACAGGACAAACAATAACAGAAAACATTCTTTGTAAACCAACAGATGAAGAAACCAAAAAAATATATGAAGAAAATGATGTAAATATAGAAGACTTACCAGAATGTAGTGAAATGAAAATAACTGGAAATTATGAAGGACTATGGAATACAATCTTTGTAAGACCTTTAGGATTTATAATAGTTAAAATTGGAGAATTAGTTGGATCTACTGCAATATCAATAGTAATAATAACTTTAATTTTAAGAACAATCCTATATCCAATGACTAGAAAAACTATATTACAATCAGAAAATATGAAAAAAGCTAGCCCAGAAATAGCTAGAATAGAAAAAAAATATGAAAATAAAACTGATAGCGAATCAATGACTAAAAAAGGTCAAGAAATGATGATGGTTTACAAAAAATATGATATAAAACCATTATCAGGATGCCTATTTGCATTTATTCAATTGCCAATCTTACTTGCCTTTTGGGAAGCAATTAATAGAGTACCAGCAATTTTTGAAGAACAATTTCTTGGACTAAACATGGGAACAACCCCAATAACAGGAATAGTAAATGGTGCATGGTATTATATAATAGTATGTATAATATTAATTGCAGTAACTTATTTTTCATACAAATATAATCCATCCATGGCAACAAACGAACAAATGGCAAAACAACAAAAAATAATGACAACAGGAATGACAATATTTATTGGATTTATGTCATTTACCTTACCAACTGCAATAGCATTTTATTGGATAACATCATCGTTATTTACAATAATTCAAAATTTTGTACTTGGAAGGAGAAAAACTAATGAATAAGCAAATATTTCAAGGAAAAACCAAAGAAGAAGCAATCTTACTTGCCGAAGAAACTTTAAATGCAAAAGAAGATGAATTAGTAATAATAGAAAAAGATGCTAAAAAATCATTATTTAGTAAAAAAGTAGAAATAGTAGCAATAACAAAATATGAATTAAACAACGAAATAAAAAAGTATCTACTAAAAATAATAAAAGATATGGGAATAGATGTACAAATTGAAGTTAAAATAAGAGAACAAGTACCATACTTCAATATAATAGCACCAGATATATCAATATTAATAGGAAAAAATGGTAGAACAATAGATGCATTACAAATCTTAACATCTCAAATGATAAATAGTAATTTAAATACTTATTATAAATTTATAATAGATGTTAATGATTATAAAGAACATAAAAAAACAAGACTAGAAAAAACAGCAAAATATACAGCAAAAGAAGTAGCGAAAACTAAAGTAGAAGCTCATTTAGAACCAATGAATTCTTATGAAAGAAGAATAGTTCATAATATTTTAAATAATTCAAAAGATGTAATAACAGAATCTGAAGGAGAAGAACCAAACAGACATGTTGTTATTAAACCAAAAGAAGATAGTTCATTAAAATAATTAATGAACTTTTTTAATATAACAAATCAAAATAATAAAAATATGTTATAATACATACCAAAAGGAGGAATATCAATGAATGACACAATCGCAGCAATCTCTACAACCTTAGGAGTCGGAGCCATCTCCATAATAAGAGTAAGTGGAAAAGACGCTATAAAAGAAGTAAATAAAATTACTAATATAGACTTAACCAAAAAAGAAAGTCATACAATTTCTTATGGATATATAAAAAATAATAATGAAATAATAGATGAAGTATTAATAACAATAATGAAAGCCCCAAAAACTTTTACAAAAGAAAACATTGTAGAAATAAATTGTCATGGAGGAATAGCAACTACAAAAAAAACTTTAGAATTATTATTAGAACAAAATATAAGATTAGCAGAACCAGGCGAGTTTACAAAAAGAGCATTTTTAAATGGAAGAATAGATTTAATTGAATCCGAAGCAGTAATGAATCTAATAAATGTAAAAAATGAAAAATCAAGAAAAATAGCTATAAATAATTTAAAAGGATCAACAACTAATCAAATAAAAAAATTAAGAGAAAAAATATTAAAAATCTTAACAAATATTGAAGTAAATATAGATTATCCAGAATATCATGATATTGAAGTATTAACAATAGAAAAATTAAAAAAAGAATTAATAACCATAGAACAAAGTTTAGATAAATTAATAGAAAACTCAAAAGTAAGTAAACTTTTAACAAATGGTATAAACGTTGCTATAATAGGACGTCCTAATGTAGGAAAAAGCAGTATTTTAAACAAATTAATAGAAGAAGATAAAGCAATAGTAACTGATATTCCAGGAACAACAAGAGACATAGTAGAAGCAGGATTAAACATAGATGGAATAACATTAAATCTAATAGACACAGCAGGAATAAGGGAAACAGAAGACATAGTTGAAAAAATAGGAGTAGAAAAATCAAAAGAAATAATAGAAAAATCAGACTTAATTTTATTAGTTTTAAATAATAACGAAAAATTAACAAAAGAAGATGAAAAATTATTAGAACTTTCTAAAAACAAATTAAGAATAATAGTAGTAAACAAAAGTGATTTAGACAAAAAACTAGAAATAAATTTACCAAATACAGTATACACAAATACAATAGATGATGAAGGATTAAGCAAATTAATAGAAAAAATAAAAGAACTATTTAACTTAGATCAAATAGAAACAGATGACTTCTATTACATATCAAATATTAATCAAGTAAAAAAAATAGAAAATACCAAAAATAGTATAAAAGACATAAAAGAAGGCTTAGAAAATAACATACCAATAGATATGTTAGAAATAGATTTAAAAAATATTTGGCAAACATTAGGAGAAGTAATTGGAGAAACATATACAGAAGAACTATTAGATAACTTATTCAAAGATTTTTGTGTAGGAAAATAAAATATGATAAAATAAAATAGTAGGAGGTATTATTATGAAATATTGTTCAAACTGTGGCAAAGAACTAAAAGAAGGAGCAGATATTTGCTTAAATTGTGGAAAACTAGTTAATAATCAACAAAAGAAAAATAAAAATATTGAAAAAGGATTATCAATAGCAAGTTTAGTATTAGGAATAATATCTATATTATGGACATTTATTATGATATTAGGATATGAACAAGCTATTGAAACAATAAAAGTAGAATATTATTATAATGAAACAATTATATACGTCATGTTCTATTATATAGGATATACATTATTTTCACTAACACCAAGCATTATTTCATTAGTATTAGGATTAATGAGTATAAAAAAAGAAAAAAATGCTATGTCAACTGCAGGAATAATATTATCTGGAATTACCTTAGTAGCATGTCTATTCATTTTAATCGCATTTATAACTAACACATTATGGTAAGAGCAATCAAGCTCTTTTTTCTTGTTAAATTATAAAAAATATGATATGATACAAACGCAGAAACAAGAAGGTGGTATAAAATGAAATATGACATAATAGTAGTGGGCGGAGGACACGCTGGATGTGAAGCAGCCTTAGCATCAGCTAGATTAAATAATAAAACACTATTAATAACTGGTAATATTAAAAACATTGCTGATACCCCATGTAACCCATCAATTGGGGGACCAGCTAAAGGAGTAGTAGTACGCGAAATAGACGCTCTAGGGGGAGAAATGGCCAAAAATACAGATAAATCAATCCTCCAAATGAAAAAATTAAATACAAGAAAAGGACCAGCTGTATGGGCACTTAGAGCACAAATAGATAAAGTAGAATATCAAAAAAATATGATAGAAACACTACAAAATCAAAAAAATTTAAATATAAAAGAAGCATTAGTAGAACATCTAGTAGTGGAAAACAATAAAATAAAAGGAATAATAACAAATAAAAAAGAAGTAATAGAATCTAAAATAGTAATATTAACTACAGGAACATATTTAAAATCAAAAATATTAATAGGAAATACTAGTAAAGAAGAAGGACCACACGGAGAAATCACTCAAAAAAGTCTAAGCCAAGATCTAAAAAACTTAGGATTTACTATTCAAAGATTAAAAACTGGAACTCCACCAAGAATACAAAAAGATTCAATAGATTATACAAAAACAACCATAGAGCCAGGAAGTAAAGAACCATTTACTTTTTCATTTAATAATAAAGTACAATATGACCCAAAAAATCAGGAAAATTGTTATTTAATTTATACCACAAAAAAAACTCATGAAATTATAAATAAAAATTTAACAAAATCTGCTATGTATGGAGGATTTGTCGAAGGAATAGGCCCAAGATATTGTCCATCCATAGAAGATAAAATAGTAAGATTTAGTGACAAAGAAAAACATCAATTATTTTTAGAACCAGAAAGTAAATATTATGACACAATTTACATTCAAGGATTCTCTTCAAGTATGCCAAAAAATGTTCAAGACCAAATGGTAAAAAGCCTCCCAGGTCTAGAAAATGCAGTAATTTTAAAATATGCTTATGCTATAGAATATGATGCTATAGATCCAACTCAACTAAAAAGAACCTTAGAAACAAAATTAGTTGAAAATTTATTTACCGCTGGACAAATAAATGGAACAAGCGGTTACGAAGAAGCCGCATGTCAAGGACTTATTGCCGGAATAAATGCAAATCAAAAATTAAAAAATAAAAAACCATTAATACTAAGAAGAGATGAAGCTTATATAGGTGTTTTAATAGATGACTTAGTAACTAAAGGAACTAAAGAACCATATAGATTATTAACATCACGAGCAGAATATAGATTGTTATTAAGAAATGATAATGCTGATTTAAGACTTACTGAATATGGAAAAGAAATAGGATTAGTAAAAGATAAAGATTATAAAAATTTTAAAACCAAAAAAGATAATATAAACAAACTATTAAAAGAATTACAAAAAGAAATAACTCCAACAAAAAAAATTAATACTATATTAAAAGATAATAATATAGCAGAAATAACAGATAAAATATCTTTATTTAATTTATTGAAAAGACCAGATGTACAAATAGATAAATTAAACTATTTCTTAGAAAATAAATATTCCAAAGAAGAAATAGAAGAAGTAGAAATAATGGCAAAATATGAAGGATATATAAAAAAACAAATCCTAGAAGCAGAAAAAAGTAAAGAATATGAAAATATAAAATTAGATGAAAATATAGATTACAAAGCAATAGACAATTTAGCATTAGAAGCAAGAGAAAAATTAAACAAAGTAAAACCAACATCAATAGGACAAGCAATGAGAATAAGTGGAGTAAACCCAAGTGATATATCTATATTGATGATATATTTAAAAAGAGGAAAACATGAATAAAAATGATTTTTTAGAAGAAATAAAAAAATTAGGAATAAATTTAACAAATAACCAAGAAGAAGATTTAGAAAAATATTATAATTTACTAATAGAAGAAAACAAGAAAATAAATTTAACTACTATAACAAATAAAGAAGAAGTATATTTAAAACATTACTATGATAGTTTAACTATTATAAAAGTAATAGATTTAACTAAAGATTTAAGCATTATTGATATAGGAACAGGAGCAGGATTTCCTGGCTTAGTATTAAAAATAGTCTTTCCAAATCTTAAAATAACACTATTAGATGCTCAAGAAAAAAGAATAAAATTTTTAAATAAAGTTATAAAAGAATTAAATTTAAAAAATATAAAAACAGTTCATAGTAGAATAGAAGATTATAAAGAAGAAAAATTTGATATAGTAACCTCTAGAGCAGTAGCAAAAACTAATATTTTACTAGAATTATCTTGTCAACTTTTAAAAACAAATGGTTATTTCATTTTTTTAAAATCTAATATAGACCAAGAATTAGAAGAATCAAAAAATGCTTTAAAAATTCTAAATTTGAAATTAATTAAAAAAGAAGAGTTCTATTTACCAAAAGAAAATAGTAAAAGAACAATCTTAAAAATAAAAAAAGAAAAAGATGTTACATCAAAATACCCAAGGAATTTTTCTAAAATAAAGAAAAATCCATTGTAAAATCTTTTTTTTTATTGTAAAATGTAACATAGGAAAGTATATAAAAAGAATAGAGGGATTAAAAATGAACTTAGAAAAAGAAATTTTTGATATAGCTTTAACGGATATAATGCCAAATAGATTTCAACCAAGAGAAATTTTTGATGATGATTCATTACTAGAATTAGCAGAATCAATAAAACAACATGGAGTAATTCAACCTATAATAGTAAGAAAAATAGGAGATAAATATGAATTAATAGCAGGAGAAAGAAGATATAGAGCTTCAGCAATTGCAGGAAAAGAAACAATACCAGCATTAGTTCGTGATATAGATGACAAAGAAGCAGCAAAAATAGCACTTCTTGAAAATTTACAAAGAAAAGATTTAACCCCAATAGAAGAAGCTAAAACATATCAAACAATTCTAAAACTAGATAACATAACTCAAGATGAATTAGCTCAAAATCTAGGAAAATCACAATCAGCAATAGCTAATAAACTTAGACTATTAAACTTAGATGAAGAAGTACAAACTGCACTTCTTAATTCTCAAATATCAGAAAGACATGCTAGAAGTTTATTATCTGTAGATAATGAAACTCAAAAACAATTATTAAATAAAGTATTAAATGAAAGATTAACAGTAAGACAACTTGATGAAGAAATAATGAAAATAACAGGAAAAATGCCTGAATCAGAAGAACAAGAACAAAATGTATTCTTTAATCATAATATTGATTCATCAATATCAGATATTCCAAGTGAAATGCAAAATAATGTTAAGAATGAAACACCTATTAATACAATAAACCCTGATAATAATTTAAATGAAAATAACATATATAATGAACCAATAAATACACCATATACAAGCACTAATATTAATACTAATATAGAAGAACAACCAAATAATAACTTAAATAATGTTAATAATATTCCAGAAAATTATAATGAACAAGTTATTAAAAGTCCAGTTAATATCATAGAAAACAATAATGAACCACAAATGAATATACCTATTGAACAAACTGAACAAAATTTAGTAAATAATCAAGTAGAATTACAAAATAATTCTCAAAATTTTGAACCTGAAATACCACAACAACCAAATCAAATTAATAATATCGAACCTGTTCATACAGAAAATATATTTGATAAATTAAGAGTAAAACAAGACACAGTAGAAAAACAAATAAACACTGAAAATATTATTTCAGAAAGCAATATGCAAATGCCTAATAATACAACAATAATAAATAGTGAAATAAATAATAATGAAACAAATTATAACAACATATATGATTTAAGATTTGCAATAAATAATTTTAGACAAGCAGTTCAAAATACTGAAAAATTTGGTTTCAAAGTAAAAAGTGAAGAAATAGATGAACCAAATTCATATAAAATAATAATAGAAATAGATAAATAAAATAAAAATATAAAGAAGCATTAAAAATATAAAATAACTAATACAATAATGCTTCTTTTATAATGCAAAAATTTATATTAAAATTTCTTTTTTCAAATATAAAGAAAAACACTTTAAAAAAGTCTAAATTTTTGATAGAATATAAATATCAGAAAAGAAATAGGTGAGACAAATGGGAAAGGTAATATCATTAATTAATCAAAAAGGTGGAGTAGGTAAAACAACAACAAGTATTAATCTTTCTGCCTCTCTTGCACTATTAAACAAAAAAATATTATTAATAGATTTAGATCCACAATGTAACGCCACTACTGGTATAGGATTAAATAAAGGTAGTATTGAAAAAAGTGTTTATAATGTATTAAATAAAACAGCAACAATAGAAGAAGCAATAATAAAAACTAAATATAAAAATTTATATGTATTACCTGCCAATATAAATTTAGCAGGAATAGATATTGAATTAGAACAAGAAAATAATTCAAGTGTATTAAAATCTCAAAGATTAAAAGAACATATAGATAAAATAAGAGATGATTATGATTTTATAATAATTGATTGTCCTCCAGCACTAGGTATTATAACAACAAATGCTCTAACATCATCAGATTCTGTTATAATTCCAGTTCAATGTGAATATTTTGCACTTGAAGGTATAACACAATTATTAAAAGCTATAATGTATACTCAAGCAAATCTTAATCCTAATTTAACAATAGAAGGAGTACTATTAACAATGCTTGATGCTAGAACTAATTTAGGATTAGAGGTGGTAGAAGAAATAAGAAGTTACTTTAAAGATAAAGTATATAATACAATAATACCTAGATTAATCAGATTAACAGAAGCACCATCACATGGTAAACCAATTGTGGCATATGATCCAAAATCACGCGGATCTGAAGCTTATCTAAATTTAGCCAAAGAGGTGATTAAAAATAATGGAACAAACTAAAAGAAGAGCACTTGGTAGAGGACTTGAAGAATTATTTAATATTGAAGATATAAGCTACGACAAATTAGAAGAAAAAATAATAGAAAACGCCAAAGAAGAAGAACTAAAAGAAATAAATATTAAAGATCTAAGAGTTAATCCATATCAACCAAGAAAAACTTTTAATGAAGAATCATTAAAAGAATTAGCAGAATCAATAAAAGAACATGGAGTAATTCAACCAATAATAGTTAAAAAGAGTATAAAAGGTTATGAAATAGTTGCAGGAGAAAGAAGATATCGTGCATCAATTTTAGCTGGAAAAGAAACAATACCAGCAATAATAAAAGACTTCACTGATAATGAAATGATGGAAATAGCAGTTTTAGAAAATTTACAAAGAGAAAACTTAAATGTAATTGAAGAAGCTGAAGCATATCATTCATTAATGAATAATTTAAATTTAACTCAAGAGCAAGTTGCTCAAAGAGTTGGAAAAAGTAGAAGTCATATAACCAATTTATTAGGATTATTAAAATTACCAGAAGAAGTAAAAGAAATGGTTAAAGAAAATAAAATAAGCATGGCACATGCTAGAACTTTATCTAAACTAGAAGATCCTGAAAAAATAAAAGAATTAGCTAGTAAAGTAATAAATGAAAAAATGAATGTTCGAATTTTAGAAGAAGAAACAAAAACAAAAGAACTAAGGAAAAGAGTAGAACAACATAAAAACCCTAAAAATAGTGAATACATAGCAGTAGAAAGAGAATTATCTGAGTTTTTAGGAACAAAAGTAAAAATTAGTAAAAAGAAATTAGAAATAAGTTATGAAAATGAAAAAGATTTAAACAGAATACTTGAAATTATTAATTTTAATAAGTAGGTGATTATATGAATTTTATTAAATATTTTATAGATAAAGATTATCATTTAATCATAATATATGTACTATTAGGTATGTTTATCTATGAATTAATAAAAAAAATAATATTTAGAAAAGTCAATCGCAAAAAAAGACAAGAAACAGTTAAAAAACTTATTTTAAATGTAATTAAATACGCAATAATAATTTTAGTTTCAATAAAAATATTAAGTATAATAGGAATTGATATAACTTCTGTTTTAGCAGGACTAGGAATAGCAGGAGTAGTATTAGGATTGGCTCTTCAAGATGTAATGAAAGATATTTTAGTTGGAGTAACAATAATATTAGAAGATCAATTTGACATAGGAGATACAGTAGAAATAAACGGATTTAATGGTACAGTAGAAGAATTAGGATTAAAAAGTACCAAATTAAAAAATTCTGAGAATGTTATAAAAATAATTTCTAATAGAACAATAACAGAAGTAATAAATTATTCTAAAATATCACCAAATTTAATTATGGCAATACCAATGTCCTATGACGTTGAAACTAAACTTGCTGATAAAATAGTAGATAAAATAATAAAAAGAGCAGAAAAAGAAATAACAACCTTAACTTCAAATATTGAATTATGGGGTATAGATAAATTTAATGTATCCCATATAGATTATAAAATACAAGTACCAGTTAAAATGGATGAACAATATGCAGCAAAAAGAAAAATAAATAGAATAATAAAAGAAGAATATGAAAAAGCAAATATACCTGTACCATATAATATCATTGAGGTAAAAAATGGACAAAGAATATAAATTAGGAACAAAAGTAATAATGAGAAAACAACATCCATGTGGAACGAATTTATGGGAAATTACTAGACTTGGTGCAGATATAAAAATAAAATGTTTAAACTGTAATAGAAGTGTAATGATTCCAAGAATAGAATTTAATAAAAAAATAAAAAAAATAGTAGAGGAGTAAAGATATGGCTAAAAAGAAGAAAAAGAAAATAAAATTACATCCCACGACTAGTTTTATAATATTAATTTTTGCAACAATAATATTAAGTGCTATATTATCTTTATTTAATGTCTCCGCATCATATGATAGTATAAATATAAAAACCGGAGAACTAGAACAAACAATAGTAACAGTAAATAATATGCTAAGTTACGATGGAATTAAAACTATAATAAGCAATGCTTTAACTAACTTTGTAAGTTTTACAACAGTTAGTACTTTAATTGTAACATTAATAGGAGTAGCAGTAGCAGAAGAAACAGGATTAATTCAAACATTTTTAAAAAGAAAATTATCAAAGATAAATCCTAAAATAATAACATTTTTGCTATTCTTATTAGCAGTATTTTCAAGTATAGTAAATGAAGTAGGATATGCAGTTTTAATACCACTTGGAGCATTACTATTCTTATTTAATGGTAGAAACCCTTTAGCAGGAATAGCAACAGCTTTTGCAGGAGTAGCTTTTGGTTATAGTGTAAGCTTCTTTATTGGAGCAACAGACATGTCTTTAATTCCTTATACAATAAGTGCAGCTAATTTAATTGATGAAAATTTCTATGTAAGAATGACTTCTAACTTATTTATAATGATATTTTCATGTATAGCAATATCTATTGTAGGAACAATTATAACTGAAAAATTTATAGTAAAAAAGATAGGAAGATATGTATCAAAAACAAAAGATGATTTAGACCAAACAAAAGAAATAGAGTACTTAGACTTACAATATGAAGAGCAAAAGAAAATAAAAGAAGAAGTAAAAGAAAAAAGAGGACTAAAATATGCTTTAATTACTGCAATTGTAATAGCACTAATATTCATATACTCAATTATACCTGGTTTACCATTATCAGGAATATTACTAGATCAAACACAAGAATCTTATGCATATCAATTATTTGGTGATAATTCATATTTAGAAGCTGGATTCACTTATATGCTATCTTTATTTTTAATAATAACAGGAATAGCATACGCAATCGGAGCAAAATCAATAAAAAACGATCAAGAATTAATGCAAAAATTGTCTAATAGATTAAGTTCTTTAGGAATACTATTAGTAATGATATTCTTTGCATCACAATTTGTAGCAATATTTAGAGAAACTAATATAGGAACTATTATCATAGCATGGTTAACTAATATAATTAAACTAATTCCATTATCAGGAATTCTTCTAGTATTAGTAGCAATAGTAGTAATTGCTGTATCTAATTTATTCTTACCAAGCACAATCTCAAAATGGATGATAATTGCTCCAGTATTAGTACCAGCAATGATGCAGATGAACTTATCTCCACAATATTCACAATTCGTCTTTAGAGCAGCAGAATCCATGACAAATGGAATAACCCCATTATTGCCATATTTTGTAGTATATTTAGGTTATCTTAACATCTATAATAGAGAAGAAAAGAAAGTATATACAATAACAGATGGAATAAAACTAATGATGCCTTATATGATTGCCTTGTCAATAGTATGGATAGCAATAATACTTCTATGGTACTTAATAGGATTACCATTAGGGCCAGGAACTTATCCAGTACTATAAATAAGGAGGTAGAACATGAGTTTAAAAGCAGGAATAGTAGGACTTCCTAATGTTGGAAAATCAACTTTATTTAATGCTATTACCAAAAAAAATATATTAATAGCCAACTATCCATTTGCCACAATAGATCCGAACGTAGGGGTAGTAAATGTGCCGGATAATAGACTACAAGTATTAGCAAATATTTATGAACCAAAACAAATAAAACCAGCTACATTTGAATTTGTAGATATTGCAGGAATAGTAAAAGGTGCATCAGAAGGTGAAGGATTAGGAAATAAATTTCTATCCCACATAAGAGAAGTTGATGCTATATGTGAAGTAGTAAGATGTTTTGAAAATAAAGAAATAACTCACGTTGAAGGATCAGTAGACCCCATAAGAGACGTAGAAATAATTAATTTAGAATTAGCTCTAGCAGATTTAGAAATAATATCAAATAGAATAGAAAAAATAAGAAAAAAAGCTCAAACAACAAAAGACAAAGAATCATTAATAGAGCTAAATGCTTTAGAAAAATCAAAACAAGCTTTAGAAAAAAATCTTCCACTAAGATTAATAAAATATGAAGAAGAAGAATTATTTGCTTTAAAATCTTTTAATTTATTAACATTAAAACCACACATATATTTAGCTAATATAGATGAAAATGAAATAGGAGAAGAAAATGAGCATGTACAAAAATTAAAAGAATATGCTTCAAAAGAAAACTCTAAAGTAATAGTAATTTCAGCAAAAATAGAATCAGAATTATCAGAATTAGATGATAATGATAAGCAAGAAATGTTAAATGAATTAGGAATAAATCAAAGTGGATTAGATAAATTAGTCGAAGCAACATATAGTTTATTAGGCCTAAAAACATATTTTACATGTGGTAAAGAAGAAGTAAAAGCTTGGACATATAAAGATGGAATGAATGCTAAAAAGTGTGCCGGAATAATTCACACAGATTTTGAAAAAGGATTTATTAAAGCTGAAATAATTGCTTATAAAGATTTAATAGAAGCAGGAAGTGAATTAAAAGCAAAAGAAAATGGTAAATTAAGAATAGAAGGAAAAGAATACTTAATGCAAGATGGAGATATATGCCATTTTAGATTTAATAAATAAAAAGAGTAGAAAAACAATCTATTCTTTTTTAATGTAATAAAATATAAAGCAAAGGAAAATAAAATATAATATAATTCTAGTAATAATAATGGAAATAAATTATGCTAATATAGATGTATATAGTGCTAAAATATACAACAGAACTTTAACAGAAGAAATACTTCATAACTATTTATATGACAAACAAACATTTAATATTGAATAAGAAATCAATTAATACTAGATTTCTTTTTCTTTTATTTAATTTAAAGTTTTTCTAAAATAAACTAGACAAACATATAATTAATTGTTATAATACAAAACGAGTATTGAAATACTCCTTACTTCTACGGAAGTCATATGGCCAAAAGGAGGTGCAAAAAGCATGAACAAATATGAAATAATGTTTATTGTCAAACCAACCCTTGAAGAAGCTTCAATAAAGAAAGCTTTTGAAAATATTAAAAAATTATTAACTGACAATAAAGCTACAATATTAGAAGAAAAAGAAATGGGTCAAAGAGAATTAGCATACGAAATCAAAAAACATAAAACTGGATATTACTTTCTATTAGTAGTAGAAGCTTCATCTGAAGCAATAGCAGAATTTAATCGTATAGCTAATATTAGTGATGACATTATTCGTTCATTAGTAACAAAATATTAGAAGTTAAGAGGTAAAATTATGAATAAAGTATTTTTAATAGGAAGATTAACAAGAGATCCTGAATTAAGATACACATCTTCAAACATACCAGTTGCATCTTTCTCAATAGCAGTAAACAGAACATTTGCTAATCAAAATGGTGAAAGAGAAGCAGACTTTATAAATATAGTTGTTTGGAGAAAACAAGCAGAAAATTGTAAAAATTATTTAAATCAAGGCAGTCAAGTTGCAATAGATGGACGCATACAAACTAGAAATTATGAAGATCAAAATGGACAAAAAAGATATGTAACCGAAGTTGTAGCAGATAACGTTCAATTTTTAGATACAAAAGCAGCTCGTGAACAAAGAGAGGAATCTAGTAATATAAATCCATATAATATAGATAAAAAACAAAATATTGATATGAATGATATTCCAGATGATCCATTTAAAGACTTTGGAGAAGAAATAAAAATTGATGAAAATGACTTGCCATTCTAAAAGGAGGAATTATTATGGCAGAATTTTATAAAAAAAGAAAAAAAAGATGCTATATGTGTGAAGGAAAAGAAATAGGATATAAAGACGTAGAAATATTAAAAAAATATATCAACGAAAGAGGAAAAATCCTTCCAAGACGTGTTACTGGAGCATGTGCAAAACATCAAAGACATATAGCAGGTGAAATAAAAAAAGCACGCGTTATTGCATTATTACCATTCGTAAAATAAACAATATATGTTTATTTTTTTCTTTGCCAAAAAAAATGACAGATTAGTATTTTTCTGATATAATATTTAAAGAAGCGAGGAGGTATCCTAATGACAATAAAACAATTAAAAAAAATAGTACTAAAAGAAACACTACTATCTAAGAATGTTTTTCTCTTAGGACATACTAATATTGATTTAGATGCTTTCGCTGCTATGGCAGGATTTTCTCTAATAACAAAAAAATTTAGAAAAAAAACGTATTTAATAATTGACGATAGGGATATTGAATCTTCAACTAAAGAAGCTCTATTAAAAGTAAGAAAAACTTTAAATATTATAACTTCAAAAGAAGCTTATGAAAAATTAAATGATAAATCATTACTAGTAATATTAGATGTAAATAAAGCAAAATTATTAAGTGATAGTACTATAATAAATAAATTTAATAAAATTATTATAATAGATCATCACACAAAGACTAAAGAAACAATAAATGTTGAAAACGTATTTATAGAAGAAAACGCAAGTTCAACTTGTGAAATAGTAACAAGTTTATTAAATAAAATAAGAGTAAAATTACCAAAATCTTATGCTACTATTCTCCTAGGAGGAATAGCTTTAGATACAAACAATTTTATGTATAAAATGACAAGGAAAACTTTTTATCATTGTTATTATTTATCAAGTAAAGGTGCAGATATAAATGAAGCTCAAATGTTATTAAAACAAAATCTAGAAGAATATGTTAATAGATCAAAAATGATAGCTAACACCAAAATAGATGGTGAAATAGCAATAGCTAGAGGCCAAAAAGGTAAAATATATAAATCACAAGAATTAGCAAAAACTGCAGATCTATTATTAGAATTTAAAGGAATTAAAAATTCTTTTTGTATAGGTTATCTAGATAAAAATTTGATTGGAGTAAGTGCCAGATCAGTAAATAAAATAAATGCTGGTAAATTAATGGAAAAATTTGGCGGTGGAGGAGGAAAAAACGAAGCCGCAGCAAGAATTGAAAATAGTAGTATAAAAAAAGTAGAAGAACAAATATTAGAAAAGCTAAAAAAGTAGGTGATAAGATGAAAGTTATTTTTATTAAAGACTTAAAAAATCAAGGGAAAAAAGGAGAAATAAAAGAAGTAAAAGATGGATATGCCCTTAATTTTTTAATAAAAAATGGTTATGCAGTAAAAGAAACAAAAGAAAGTAAAAAAATACTTGATAGAGATAATGAAAAAGAAAAGCAATTAGATAATCAAAAAAGACAAGAAGCAGAACAAATAAAAAAAGAACTTGAAAAAAATACATATAAGTTTGTTGTAAAAACAGGAGAACACGATAAAGTATTTGGAAGCGTTTCTCCAAAACAAATTAAAGACAAAATAGACCCAAAATATAATATAGATAAAAAACAAATCAAAATAAAAAGTCCAATATCATCACTTGGATTTCACGAAATAGAAATAGAATTATATAAGGATATAAAAGCAAACGTAAAAATAGAAGTAACAAAGTAGGTGTTATAATGAAAAAAGAAATTCCTAACAACATCGAAGCAGAACAAGCTGTATTAGGAGCCATGCTTTTATCAAAATATGCATTACAAAAAGCTATTGAAACTCTAACTAGTGATAGTTTCTTTTTACAAAAACATGGTAAAATATTTGATGCAATAAAAGAATTAGCATCTTCTGAAGTAGCAATAGATATTACAACTTTAACTAGTAAATTAAAAGATAAAAACATTCTAAATGAAATAGGAGGAGTAGAATATTTATCAGAAATATTAGAATTAACTCCTACAGCAGCTAATGTCGATTCATACATCAAAATAGTAGAAGATAAAAGCATATTAAGGAATTTAATAAATGAAGCAACAGAAATAGCAACATTAGGCTATACTAATGAATATTCAGTTACAGAAACATTAGATAAAGCAGAATCTAAAATATTAAGTGTTGTTAAAAATAGAAAATCCTCTGAATTCAAACAAATACCTGAAGTATTAAATGAAATTCAAGAAAATTTAGAAAAATTAGCAAGCAATAAAGGAAAAATAAGTGGCTTACCATCTGGATTTTATGACTTAGATAATTTAACAGATGGATTTCATGAAAATGAACTTATAATAATAGCAGCACGTCCAGCTATGGGGAAAACTGCTTTAGCTTTAAATATGGCTACTAATGTAGCATTGAAATCAAAAAAATCTGTAATTATATTTACTTTAGAAATGCGTGCAGAACAATTAGTATCGCGTATGATTTCATCACTTGGACAAGTAGAAGCAAAAAAAATACAAAATGGTAGTTTAGATAGTAAAGATTGGCAAAGAGTAAATGAAGCAATGAGTCAGCTATCAGAAACAAATATTTATATAGATGACTCACCAGGTATAACAATCGGAGATATTAAAGCAAAAGCAAGAAGAGTAGCAAGTAACGATGAGAATCTTGGTATGATTTTAATTGATTATTTAACATTAATTGGTTCAATGGGAAGATATGCTGGTAACAGACAACAAGAAGTTTCAGAAATATCAAGAGCTTTAAAAATGTTAGCTTTAGAATTAAAAATACCTGTAGTGACCCTTGCACAACTATCTAGAACACCAGAGTTAAGAGAAAATAAAAGACCAGTATTAAGTGATCTTAGAGAATCTGGATCAATAGAACAAGATGCTGATATTGTAGCATTTATATATCGTGATGATTATTATAATGAAGCATCAAAAATAGATGATAATATGAGTAAAACAGAAATAATAATTAGAAAAAACAGAAGTGGTAGAGTAGGAACAGCAGAATTACTTTTCAAAAAAAATACTTTATCATTTATGAATTATAAAAATGATGAACAAAGAGGTGATAATAAGTGAATAAAGGAGTAGGAATATTCCTAGTTATTCTTTCATTTGCATTAAGTATAATATTATGCATTGGTGAAAGTGCATCATATGTTTATTATGATGCTCAAAATGTATATAGAGTATATCTAAATGGCTCTTCTATTGGTATAATAGAAGAAAAATCAGATTTAGAACAATATATCAATGAAAAACAAGAAAATTTAAAAGAAAAATATAATGTTAATGAAGTATATATGCCTACTGGCTTGCAAATCAAAAATGAAACTACTTATAATGAACAAACAGAAGATGTCTCTAGTATATACAATAAAATATCTGAAGAAGAAGATTTTACTATAGATGGTTATGTAGTAAAAATAACTGACACAAGTGAAAATGATAATGAAGAACCCAAAGAAGATAAATATATTTATATATTAGATAAAGAAATATTAAGTGAAGCTATAAATGATGTAGTAAGATCATTTGTAGATGAACAAGAATATGAAGATTATTTAAATGAAACAACACAAGATCCAACAGCAAAAGGAACAATAATTGAAAATGTTTATATAAAAGAACAAATAACAATTAGGAAAGACAAAATACCAGCTAATGAAACAATATATCAAACAAAGCAAGAATTAGCTAAATATCTATTATTTGGTACTAAAGAAGAAAATAAAACATATAAAGTAAAATCAGAAGACACAGTAAGTTCAATAGCATATGATAATGAAATGTCTACAGAAGAATTTTTAATAGCTAATCAAGATATAGCAGATGAAAATGCTCTTCTATATAAAGGTCAAGAAGTAATTATCAGTTATATTAATCCAGTAATAACTGTAGTGGAAGAAACACATACAGTAAGTGAAGAAGATGTCAGATTTGAAACAATAGAAAGAGAAGATGACACTCAATATATTGGATATTCAAAAGTAATCCAAAAAGGTAAAAAAGGAAGAAGTCTTATAACAAGAAAACTTCAAAAAGAAAATGGTAAAATTACTTATGCCTTCATAGTTTCAACAGAAGTATTAAAAGAACCTGTAGACAGAATAGTAGTAACAGGTCAAAATACAGGTTATGCAGTAGGATCAACTACAGATTGGGCTTGGCCAACAGTAAGAAATTATACAATTACAGAATATTTTGGATATGGTTTACGTAGTGAAATTGGAGAAACTTCAAGTAGAATGCATGAAGGAATCGATATAGCAGGACTAGGATGTGGTACTCCAATATTTGCCATAAATGATGGTACAGTAACCATTGCAGGTACTTATTATGGTTTAGGATATGCTGTTGAAATAAATCATAATAATGGATATAAATCATTATATGGACATATGAATAGTGTATTAGTATCACAAGGCCAAGCAGTGGAAAAAGGTCAAGTAATTGGAACAATGGGTAATACAGGATATTCTTATGGATGCCATCTTCACTTACAATTAGAATATGGCGGAAGTTATATAAATCCTTTATCAGTATACTAAAATGAAAATAACAATTTTAGCCAGTGGTTCAAAAGGTAATTCAACTTTAATAGAAACAGGAAGTAAAAACATATTAATAGATGCTGGATTACCTTTAATTAATTTGGAAAAAAGAATAGAAAAAAAATTACCCAATATAGATGTATTAATAATTACTCATACTCATATTGATCATATAAAAGGTATAAAATCAATAATAAAAAAATATAAACCTATAATATATACATCAGAAAATGATTTATATGAAAAAATACCAGAATACCAAAACATAAAATATGATAAAGAAATAAATATAAATAATATAAATATAAGTTTATTTCCCTTATCCCATGATGTACCATGTATTGGAGTATCTTTAAAAGTAGAAATCAAAGAATTAGTATATATTACAGATACAGGTTATATAAAAGAAAAGATTTTAAATAAATATAAAAACAAAGATATATATATATTAGAAAGTAATTATGATCCAGAAATGTTAACAAATGGTTCATATCCTTTTCAATTAAAACAAAGAATTAGAAGTGATAAAGGACACTTATCTAACGATGATGCAAGTAGATATTTAAAAACATTAATAGGAGAAAAAACAAAATATCTTTGTTTAGCTCACCTAAGTGAAGAAAATAATAAACCTGAAATAGCTAAAACATTAATAGAAAATACTATTAAAGAAACAGATAATAATATAGAAAAAATAATTATTTGTTCTCAAAATGAAGCTATTTGTGTAGAAATATAGGTGATTAAATGATAAAAATAATTTGTTTAGGTAAAATAAAAGAAAAATATTTAATAGAAGCTATACAAGAATATCAAAAAAGGCTATCAAAATATACAAAATTAGAACTAATAGAATTAAAAGATGAACAAGATAGCGATATAAAAACTGCTCTAACCAAAGAAAAAGAACAAATAAAAAAACATATTAAGAAAAAAGATAATATAGTAATCTTAGATATTAATGGAAAAGAGTATTCTAGTGAAGAATTATCACAATTTATTAATAGTGAAATAACACAAAATAGTAATATCACTTTTATAATTGGTTCATCCAATGGATTAGATGAAGAAATAAAAAACTTATCTCCAAAAAAATTATCATTCTCTAGATTAACCTTTCCACATCAACTTTTTCGTATCATTTTATTAGAACAATTATATAGGAGCTTTAAAATATTAAATAATGAAATATATCACAAGTAGGAGTATTCTCCTATTTTTTTTGCATAAAATTAAATGGTGATTATATGACAAATATAACAAAAATATTATGGGCAATAGCAATAAGTCTAATACTCATAAATAGTGTTTATTTTTCTTTAAAATTAAAATTTCCTCAGCTAAAATTTATAAATATTTTTAAAAGCTTACAAAAAGAAGAAAAAAATGATAAAATTTCTGCTAAAGACACTCTAATAATGGCTTTATCTTCTAAAATAGGCGTAGGATCATTAGCTGGAGTAGCTATATCCATTTATTATGGAGGATTAGGAACAATTTTTTGGATATGGATATCTACATTTTTCTTATCGATAATTACTTACATAGAAAATTCTCTATCTATCTTATATAAAGAAAAAGATGGAAAATATCAAAAAAGTGGTCCATCTTATTATATAAAAAAAGGCTTAAATAATAAAACATTAAGTATAATTTATGCCATAATAATCTTAATTACCTATACATTTGTATTTTCTTCAATCCAAAATAATACTATTGTAACCTTAACAACAGAAATATATAATATAAATCAAATAATAATATCATTAATAATCACATTTCTAGCAGGAATTATAATTTTAAAAGGAATAAAAACAATTTCTAATATCTGCAATAAAATATTTCCAGTAATGATAATTATATTTGTAATATTAGGTTTAATAGTCCTAATGACAAATTTACCAGAAACAGGAATACTATTAAAAAATATCATAATGGAAGCTTTCAATGGAAAAGCAGTATCCGGAGGAATTATTTATACAATCATTTTAGCACTACAAAAAAGTGTATTTGCTGGAGAATCTGGAACAGGAACAAGTGCAATAATAGCAGGAACAACAGATAATAATGATTTTAAAAAACAAGGAAATATTGGTATAATTCAAACTTATTTTATCAATTTCGTAGTCCTAACAATAACAGCTTTAATAATAGGTACATCAAATTATGAAACATTAAATGTAATAAATGGAATAGAATTAACAAAGTATGCTTTTTCATATCATTTAGGCTATTTTGGAGAAATAATGTTATTAATTATACTATTCTTATTTTCTTTTTCTACTATAATAACAATATATTATTATGGAGAAAATAGTCTTAAATTTTTAACAAAAAATAAAACAAGTATAACTATATTAAAAATTT
>CALVPC010000001.1 GCA_944350405.1 uncultured Bacilli bacterium | reverse complement strand
TTAAAATCATATGATGCAGATTATTTAGTTGTTGGTCATAATTCTAAAGATAAGACTTTAGCAGTTAAACATAATAGTAATATATATAATTATCCACTTATTTCTTCTAGTATTTTTAATATTTATAATCAAATTGCTGTTATTACTTTTTTTAAAGAAGTAGGATTTACTGATGAAGAAATAGCTTTGGGATTTAAGCAGTTAAAGATACCTAAATCTCGTGAAAGTAGTATTACTGTTAATGGAATTGAACTTATTGCTCAAATGGCTAAAGGTCAAAATGTTTCTGCATGTTCTACAGTTTTTGAACAAATTGCTAAGGATGAAGATGATATTGTTCTAGTATTTTTGATGAATGAAATGTATTTAACTGCTGAAGGTGGAGAAATGGAAACTATTACTTGGTTTTATGAAACTGATTTTGAGTTTTTAAATAAGGATAATATAAAGCAGATACTTATTGGTGGGCCTAGAAATTTGGATTATAAATTGCGTTTAAAACTGGGTGGATTTCCAGATGATAAATATATTTGCACTGACGATGATTATGAGCTTTATAAGTATGTAAAAATTAAAGGTATTAAAAAAATATATTTTCTTTATGAGGTGGAAGCTGTTAGTAAGGCTATGAAAATTAGAAAACAATTTTATGATAGAATTATAGAATTAGGAGGCGATAATAATGAAAATTGAAGTTTTGTATCCTAAGTTTTGTAATTTTTATGGTGATCCATACAATATTAAATATTTGTCTAGATGTAGTGATGATATTAAAGTTTATTATACTGATATTAATGAAAAACCTAAATTTATTAATGGCAAAATAGATATGATTTATTTAGGAGCAATGAGTCATGTACATCAAGAGCTTATAATTGATAATTTGAAACCTTATAAAAAACAAATTATGGATTTTATTGAAAAGGGAAAAATTTTTTTAGTGACTAGTGATGCTATTGAAATTATAGGTAAATATATTTTAGATGTTGATACTAATAAAAAAATTGAAGGTTTAGGACTTTTTGATGTTTATTTTGAGAGGAGTCTTTTAAAAAGGAAAAATTATTTCTTTTTAGGAGATTATAAAAATATAAAAATGGTTGGTAGTGTTAGTACTTTTTCTACAATGTATGGTGATGATACTAAACCTTTTATAAAGATTATTAAAGGTCTTGGAATGGGAAATAATAATACTGTAGAGGGTATTAATTATAAAAACTTTTATGCTACTTACTTAATTGGTCCGCTTTTGATACTGAATCCTAAATTTACAAAATTATTGCTTAAAAAGATGGGTTATACTGGCAAACTTTGTTATGAGAAAGACATTATGGCTGCTTATAAGCATAGGCTTAATGAACTTTTAGATGATAATGCTAGAGTTATTATGAGTGATCATGGTTAAAAATTAAAGTATTTTCTTGACTTTTACACTTTTGTGTGCTATTCTCTACTTGTAGGCACGAAAGTGTTTTTATTTTGAAATAAAAAGCATAAACTTTAGAGGTGAGTTATGAAATTTTTTAAAGAAGTT
The DNA here is from genome assembly GCA_944350405.1 of uncultured Bacilli bacterium. Lineage (GTDB taxonomy): Bacteria > Bacillota_I > Bacilli_A > RF39 > UBA660 > UMGS1449. Next base: position 25,256 of record CALVPC010000001.1, on the reverse strand, counting down.
AAGAGTGAACTAAAAAAGACAAAATGGCCTGATAAGAAGTATATGATTAAATATTCTATTGCAACGTTTTTTACTGTAATCGTGTGTTCTGTATATTTTTATTTAATTACTGTTGTGTTTGCGCTTATTAAGGGGTTAAGATAATGGATAAGAAATGGTATGTTGTTAATACATATTCTGGGCATGAAAAGAAAGTTCAAGAAAAGCTTTTGATGCGTGCTGCTTCAATGAATATGGAAGATTATATTTTTAGAGTTATTGTACCAGAGCAAACAGAAGTAGAAGTAAAAGATGGTGTTACAAAAGAAAAGGTTAGAAAATTATTTCCAGGTTATGTTTTAGTTGAAATGATTATGACAGATGAAGCATGGTTTGTTGTGCGTAATACTCCTGGGGTTACTGGATTTATTGGATCTAGTGGTAAAGGAGCAAAGCCTACGCCTTTACAACCATATGAAGTTGATAAAATACTTAATAATATGGGTATGAGTAGACTTGAGGTTTCTACTGATCTTAAAGAAGGTGAAGTTGTTAAAATTACTTCTGGACCATTTGCTGGTATGGAAGGAAAAGTTGCAGAAGTTAATCTTGATACACAACAACTTGTAGTACTTCTTGACTTATTTGGACAAGAAACAGATGTTGAACTGGAAATTTCTCAAATAGAGAAGGCTTAGTACTTGATATTTTTGAGAAAAGATGTTATTATTTAATACGTTTACTTATATTTAGTTTAAATATGGGTATATAGATTTAGTGGGAGGCAAAGCAGAAGAGCGGATATGCTGTTATTACCACTCGCGAAGAATTAAAATAAAAATATAAAGGAGTGTGTTTTTCGTGAATAAGGAAGTTGTTAAAGTAATTAAGTTACAAATTGAAGCAGGTAAGGCTACTCCAGCACCACCAGTTGGTACAGTATTGGGTCCTGCTGGTATTAATTTAGGAGAATTTTGTACAAAATATAATGATGCTACTAGAGATAAAATGGGTAGTGTTCTTCCAGTTGAAATTTCGATTTATGAAGATCGTTCTTTCGATTTTGTAATAAAAACTCCACCAGCTGCATTTTTAGTTAAAAAATATGCTAATGTAAAAAAAGGTTCAAGTAAAGGATCTAAAGAAGTAGTTGGTAAGTTAACAAAGGATCAACTTAGAGAAATAGCAAAAATTAAATTACCTGATTTAAATGCATACAATATAGAAGAAGCTATGGAAATTGTTCGTGGTACTGCTAAAAACATGGGCGTAGAAATAGTTGAATAATTATAATTAATTTTACATAGGTTGTACCTATGTGGGAGGTATAAAAAATATCCGCATAACCACATAAGGAGGAAAGAATATGAAATTTAGAGGAAAAAATTATAAAGATAATGTTTCTAAGATAGAAAAAGGCAAGCTTTATTCAAAAGAAGAAGCAGTTAAGTTAATTAAAGAACTATCTAGTACTAAATTTGATGCTACTGTGGAAATCGCAATGAATTTAAATTTAAATGTTAAAAAGGCTGATCAACAATTAAGAGGTGCTATTGTTTTACCAAAAGGAACTGGTAAAGAACTTAAAGTATTAGTAATTGCAAAAGGTGATCAGGCTAAAGATGCAAGAGAAGCTGGTGCAGATTTTGTTGGTGATTCAGATATGATCGAAAAGATTGAAAAAGAAAATTGGTTTGAATTTGATACTCTTATTGCTACACCAGAAATGATGCCACTTCTTGGTAAACTTGGTAAAGTATTGGGACCAAAAGGATTAATGCCTAATCCTAAAACTGGAACTGTTACTACTAATGTTAAACAAGCTGTATTAGATGCTAAAAGTGGTAAAGTAGAATATCGTACTGATAGTTATGGTAATATTCATGGAGTAATTGGTAAAGTGTCTTTCAGCGAAGAAGATTTACTTGCTAATCTAGATGCTTTTGTTAAAACAATTATTAAAGCTAAACCTCAAACTGCTAAAGGAACATATGTAAAATCAATTAGTATTTGTTCTACTATGAGTCCTGCAGTAAAAATTGAACAAAATAGTTTTGACATTTAATAATAATTAGTTTATAATATTGATATCAAGTGCCAAAGACAGTAGGTTATGTGTAATTCCTACCGAGGACTTATACTTAGTATATATAGAGAGTCTTTGGAATGGGACTCTTTATCTTTTGCACTTATAAATAAATTATAAAGGAGGTATTGTAATGCCAAGTGTTAAGGTTTTAGAAGAAAAGCAAAAGATAGTTTCAGAGATTAAAGATAAGTTTTCTCTTTCTAAATCTGTAGTATTATTTGACTATCGTGGCCTTACTGATAAAGAAATTAAAAATTTAAGAGTTATGCTTAAAGAAAATGATTCTGAATATAAGGTCTATAAAAATACTATGCTTAGACTTGCTTTTAAAGATTTGAATATTGATTTTGCTGAGTATTTAACTGGTCCAACTGCTATTGCATTTAGTAAAGATGATATTGCTGCAGTAAAAGTTCTTAGTGATATGGCTAAAAAGAATGATGCTTTAGTACTAAAGGCTGGATTGATCGAAAACAATATAGCAGATCAAGCAAAATTAGCTGAGTTTGCTAAAATACCATCTCGTGAAGGATTGTATACTATGCTTGCTAGTGGTATGATTGGTATTATTAAAGATTTATCAATAGCATTAAATTTATATGCTGAACAAAAAGAAAATTAAAAAAAAATAAAATAGAAAAAGGAGGAAATTTGTTATGGCAAAAATAACAAAAGATGAATTTATTAGCTCTTTAAAAGAAATGACATTATTAGAAGTGAAGGAATTAGTTGATGCAATGAAAGAAGAATTTGGTGTTGATCCAAGTGCTGTGGCTGTCGCTGCTGCTCCAGTAGCACAAGAAGAAGCTGGACCAAGCAAACAAACAGTAGTTCTTACAAGTGCTGGTGCTGCTAAAATTAATGTTATTAAAATTATTAGAGAAGTTACTGGATTAGGTTTAAAAGAAGCTAAAGAAATCGCTGATAATGGTGGAAATATAAAGGAAAATATTCCTACTGAAGAAGCTAATGAATTAAAAGCTAAGCTTGAAGAAGCTGGAGCTTCAGTTGAATTAAAATAATTAATTTTAAGTTTATTTAAAGCCAATCATTATGATGATGGGCTTTTTATGCTATAAAGGGGAAGATAAAATGAATCACTATTTTACTAATGAAGATTTGAAAAGTAATTTAAAACAGACTACTGTTAAAATTAAAGATAGAAGTTTTTGCTTTTATACTGATAATGGTGTTTTTTCTAAACGAGGTCTTGATTTTGGTAGTAGAGTTTTGATCGAGACACTTTTACAGGAAAATCTTCATGGTAGCATTCTAGATGTTGGATGTGGTTATGGTGCGATTGGAATTATTTTATCTTCTTTTTTTAATATTAATGTTGAAATGATTGATGTTAATAGAAGAGCTATTCATTTGACTGAAATGAATATAAAGAAGAATAATGTATCTAATATTTCTGTTTATGAAAGTGATACTTATGATAAGATTATAAAAAAATTTGATTTTATTATTACTAATCCCCCTATTAGAGCTGGTAAAAAAGTGGTTTATGATATACTTTTTGGGGCAAAGGATTACCTTGTTAATGGAGGCAGTTTATATTTTGTTATGAATAAGGATCAAGGGGCAAAAAGTGCTATTAAAGATTTGAGTAAAATTTATAGAGTTGAGGTAATAAAAAAATTTAAAGGTTTTTTTGTAATAAAATGTATTTTTGATTGACAACTTGTTAAAATTATGGTAATAATATAAGTTGGTTATTTGTCTAATTGCGGCAAAGATTTTTGAAAATTTGAAAGTAGGGGTGAATTTAGTGGCATACAAAATAATTAATTGTGGTGACCACCGCACGCGTAGGAGTTTTTCTAGGATTAAAAATAGTTATGAACTAACGGATTTACTAGAAATTCAAAAAAAATCATATAATTGGTTTGTGGAAAAGGGTATTAAGGAAGTATTTGATGATCTATTCCCCGTAGAAAATTTTGCAGGTACTTTATCACTAGAATTTGGTGATTATCATTTTGATGAACCAAGATACTCCATTAAAGAGTGTAAAGAAAGGTATGCTACTTTTGCTGCGCCTTTAAAAGTTGATGTTAGGCTATTTAATAATGAAACTGGTGAAGTAAAAGAGCAAGAAATATTTTTAGGAGATATGCCTTTAATGACTGATAGTGGGACATTTGTTATTAATGGTGCAGAAAGAGTTATTGTTTCTCAACTTGTTAGATCTCCAAGTGTATATTTTAATAAAGAAATTGATAAAAATGGAAGACGTTTAATTACGTCACAAATTATTCCAACACGTGGTACTTGGCTTGAATTTGAAGCTGATGCAAGAGATATTTTATATGTAAGAATTGATAGGACAAGAAAAGTACCTATTACTACTATGCTTAGAGCATTTGGACTTAGTAGTGATGAAGATATTACTGGTTTATTTGGAAAAACTGATTTTATTGAAAATACTATTGCTAAGGATTCTACTAGAAATACAGATGAAGCATTAATAGAAATTTATGAAAAATTAAGACCAGGTGAACCAGCGACACTTGATAGTTCAAAAAATCAAATTATTACTAGATTTTTTGATGAATTTAGATATGATTTAGCTAAAGTTGGAAGATACAAATTTAATTTAAAACTTAATGTGCTTGATAGACTTCTTAATCAAACTATTGCTGAAGATATAAAAGTAGATGGAGAAGTTGTTTGTAAAAAGGGAACAGTTATTGATAAAGCTATTTTAGAAGAATTGAAACCTATATTTGCTAATGGATATGGAGTAAAAGAAGTTAAAATTAATGAAGAACTTGATAGTTATAATAAAGTTCAAATTGTTAAGATTTATAAACCTGGTACAAAAGAAGTAATGATTGTTATTGGTAATGATCAAAGTATTGATTCTAAAAGACTTACTATTTCTGATTTTTATGCAGCTTGTTCATATTATTTAAATTTACTTCAAGGTGTTGGTAACTTTGATGAGATAGATCATTTAGGAAATAGAAGAGTTCGTCAAGTTGGAGAACTTTTACAGAATCAATTTAGAGTTGGTGTTACTCGTATGGAGAGAGTTATACGTGAAAGAATGACTACTCAAGATATTAATGAAGTGACTCCTAAAACTCTTATTAATATTAGACCTGTTACAGCAATTCTAAAAGAATTCTTTGGTAGTTCACAACTTTCACAATTTATGGATCAAAATAATCCAATTGCAGAGCTTACTCATAAAAGAAGACTTAGTGCTTTAGGTCCAGGGGGACTTTCTCGTGATAGAGCTGGTATGGATGTAAGGGATGTTAATGAATCTCACTATGGTAGAATTTGTCCAATCGAATCTCCAGAAGGACCAAATATTGGTCTTATTACAACACTTGCTAGTTATGCTAAAATTGATGAATATGGATTTATTCAAACACCATATCGTAAAGTTGTAAATTCAGTTATTATGGATGATGTTAATTATTTAACTGCTAGTGAAGAAAATGATGTTATTATTTCTGAATCTACAGTTAATACTGATGAAAATAATAAGATAATAGATGAAACTGTTGCAGCACGTTATCGTGGAGAAAACTTACTTGTTTCTCCAGATAAAGTTGATTATATAGATGTTTCACCTCAACAAGTTGTATCAATTACAACAAGTTGTATTCCATTTTTGGAACATGATGATGCTACTCGTGCTTTGATGGGATCTAACATGCAACGTCAAGCTGTACCACTTCTTAAAACAGAAGCTCCATATGTTGGTACTGGTGTTGAATATATAGCAGCACGTGATAGTGGTTCTACAGTTGTTGCGAAAGCTGATGGTGTAGTAAGCTATGTTGATGCTAGAAGGGTAGTTGTTAAGAATAAAGGTGGAGAAGATACTTATTATTTATCTGATTTTACTGCTTCTAACCAAGATACTTGTTTTCATCATAAACCTATTGTAAAAGTTGGAGATAAAGTTGTTCGTGGTAAAACTATTCTTGCTGATGGACCATCTACTGATATGGGAGAACTTGCTCTTGGTAAGAATATGTTAGTAGCATTTATGATGTTTAATGGGTATAACTATGAAGATGCTGTTATTTTAAATGAAAGATTAGTAAAAGAAGATGCTTATACTACTATACATATTGAAGACTATGAAATGCCTTGTCGTGATACTAAATTAGGTCCTGAAGAAATAACTAGAGATATCCCTAATGTTAGTGAAGAAGCTCGTCGTAACTTAGATAGTGAAGGTATTATTAGAATAGGAACAGAAGTAAAAGAAGGAGATATTCTTGTTGGAAAAGTTACTCCAAAGGGAATGGCAGAACTTACTTCTGAAGAAAAACTTTTACATGCTATTTTTGGTGAGAAAACACGTGAAGTTCGTGATACATCACTTAGAGTGCCACATGGTGGTGACGGAATAGTACATGATGTTAAAGTCTTTACTAAGAAAAATAGTGATGAACTTCCAAGTGGAGTTTCAAAATTGATTCGTGTTTATATAGTTCAAAAAAGAAAAATTCAAGTTGGAGATAAGATGTCTGGGCGTCATGGCAATAAAGGGGTTATTTCTCTTATTCTTCCAGAAGAAGATATGCCATATTTACCAGATGGTACTCCAGTTGATGTTATGCTTAATCCTCTTGGGGTTCCATCACGTATGAATATTGGACAAGTTTTAGAACTTCATCTTGGTATGGCTGCTAAAAAACTTGGTGTACATGTTGCTACTCCAGTATTTGATGGTGCAACAGAAGAAGATATTTTAGCTATGATGAAAGAAGCTGGAATGGATGAAGATGGAAAGACTGTTCTTTATGATGGACGTACTGGTCGTCCATTTGATAATCGTGTTTCAGTTGGAATTATGTATATGATAAAACTTCATCACATGGTCGAAGATAAGATGCACGCTCGTGCTACTGGGCCATATAGTTTAGTTACTCAACAACCACTTGGAGGTAAAGCTCAATTTGGTGGACAAAGATTTGGGGAAATGGAAGTTTGGGCACTTTATGCTTATGGTGCAGCACATACACTTCAAGAAATACTTACAGTTAAATCTGATGATGTTGTTGGACGTGTTAAGGTTTATGAAGCTTTAGTTAAAGGACAAAAGATAGATCAAGCTGGTGTTCCAGAATCATTTAGGGTACTTATTAAAGAATTCCAAGCACTGGGACTTGATATTCAAATAATCAATGATAAAGATGAAGTTTTAGATCTTAAAGAAATCGAAAAAGAAGAAACAGATGATAATACTACTTTTAATATCGATGATATAGAAATTAAGAAATTAGAAGAAACTGTAAATGATGAAGATTCTCAAGAAGATTCAGATGAATTTGCAGATTTAGAGGTAGACGATATACCGGAAGAAGTTAAAGAAAGAGAGGTGGAATACTAATGATAGAAGTTAATAAAGTTGAAGCTTTAAAGATTGGTATTGCCTCTTCTGATAAGATTCGTGAATGGTCATATGGAGAAGTTAAAAAACCTGAAACTATTAATTATCGTACATTAAGACCTGAAAGAGATGGACTTTTCTGTGAAAAAATATTTGGACCTACTAAAGATTTTGAATGTGCATGTGGTAAATATAAAAGAGTTAAGTATAAGAATATAGTTTGTGATAGATGTGGAGTTGAAGTTACTCGTTCTAAAGTAAGAAGAGAGAGAATGGGTCATATAGAACTTGCTGCTCCTGTTTCTCATATTTGGTATTTTAAAGGTATTCCATCTCGTATGGGAACTGTACTTGATATGAGTCAACGTGATCTTGAAGAAGTACTTTACTTTGTTTCTTACGTTGTTATTGATAAGGGTATTGCACCACTTGAAAATAAACAAACTTTATCTGAAAAGGAGTACCGTGCATATTATGAAAAATATGGTGATGGCTTCAGAGTAGGAATGGGGGCAGAGGCAGTTAAAGAACTTCTTAAACAAGTTGATTTGGAAAAAGAAATTGCAGATATTCGTAAAAAATTAGAAAATGCTCAAGGACAAAAAAGAACTACTCTTTTGAAGAGACTTGATATTCTTGATGCATTCTATAAATCTGGTAATAAACCAGAATGGATGATTCTTGATGCAATTCCTGTTATTCCGCCAGAACTTAGACCTATGATTCAACTTGATGGAGGAAGATTTGCAACAAGTGATCTTAATGATCTATATCGCCGTGTTATTAATCGTAATAATCGTTTGAAGAAACTTATTGATTTAGGTGCTCCTTCAATAATCATTCAGAATGAAAAGAGAATGTTACAAGAAGCAGTTGACGCTCTATTTGACAATGGTCGTCGTGGTAAAAGTGTTACTGGTGCTGGAAATCGTGCTCTTAAGTCACTTTCTAGTATGTTAAAAGGTAAACAAGGACGTTTCCGTCAAAATTTGCTTGGTAAACGTGTTGACTATTCTGGACGTTCAGTTATCATTGTTGGACCAAATTTAAAAATGTATCAATGTGGTCTTCCAAAGGGAATGGCACTTGAACTATTTAAGCCTCATGTTATTCATGGTTTAGTGGAAAAGGGTATTGCTCATAATATTAAAGCTGCTAAAAAATTAATTGAAAATCAAGATGAAAGAGTATGGGATATTGTTGAAGAAGTTATTAAGGAACATCCAGTGCTTTTAAATCGTGCTCCAACTCTTCATAGACTTGGAATTCAAGCTTTTGAACCTAAACTTATTGGTGGTAAAGCTATTCGTCTTCATCCTCTTGTATGTCCTGCGTTTAATGCAGATTTTGATGGGGATCAAATGGCTGTTCATGTACCAATTAGTGAAGAAGCTCAAGCTGAAGCTAGACTTTTAATGCTTGGTGCTAATAACATTCTTCATCCAAAAAGTGGTGAACCTGTTGTTACTCCAGCTCAAGATATGGTTCTTGGAAATTATTATCTTACAATGGAAAAAGAAGATCCTGAAGAAGGTAGAGTATTTAGAAATTCTAATGAAGCTATTATGGAATATGAAAGAGATAATTTAAAGCTTCATACAAGAATTGCTGTTAAGGTTAATTCATTTAAACATAAATTATTTACTGAAGAGCATAAAGATGATTATTTAATAACAACTGTTGGTAAGTTAATATTTAATGAAATTTTACCTGATACATTTCCTTATATTAATGAACCAACTAAAGCAAATATTGAAAAAATTACACCTTCTAAATATTTTGTAAAACCTGGTGTAAATATAAAAGAAGCAATTAAAGAAATGCCTCTTGTTGAGCCATTTCCTGTTAAGACTTTAAAACAAATAATTGCTCAAATCTTTAAGCTTTATAAGACTACAGAAACTTCAATTATGCTAGATAGACTTAAAGATTTAGGATTTAAGTATTCTACTATAAGTGGTACTACTGTATCTACTCATGATGTTGCTACTAGTAAATCAAAACCTGAAATTATTGCTAATGGTAAGAAGATGGTTGATAAGATTAATAAGCAATATGCTAGAGGTTTAATAACTGAAGAAGAAAGATACGAAAGTGTTATTAGTGTTTGGGATAAAGCTAAAGAACAAGTTAAAAATGAACTTCAAGAAATTGCTGATAATTCTATAGATAATCCAATTTTTATGATGATGAAGAGTGGTGCTCGTGGTAAAATTGCACAGTTTGTTCAACTTTCTGGTATGCGTGGTTTAATGGCTAAGCCAGGTGGAAAAACAATTGAAATTCCAGTAATTTCATCATTTAAAGAAGGACTTTCAGTTTCTGAATTCTTCTTATCTACTCATAGTGCTCGTAAAGGTAGTGCTGATACTGCACTTAATACAGCATCTTCAGGTTATTTAACAAGAAGACTTGTTGATGTTTCTCAAGATGTTATAGTAAAAGAAAGTGATTGTGGTACTGATTTTGGTGTTAGTGTATCTGCATTTGTTAATGATAAAGATGGTACTGTAATCGAAGGACTTTACGATCGTATAGTGGGAAGATTCGCAAGTAAAAAGATTATTAATCCAGAAACTAAAGAAGTTATCGTAGAAAAAGATCAAATGATTAATGAAAAAGAAGCAGAAAAAATTATAGATGCTGGTATAGAAAAAGTTGAGATTAGAAGTGTTCTTACTTGTAATACACATAATGGTGTATGTCAAAAATGTTATGGTAGAAACCTTGCTACTGGTAATTTAGTAGAAGTAGGAGAAGCTATAGGAATTATGGCTGCACAATCAATTGGAGAACCTGGTACTCAACTTACAATGAGAACTTTCCATACTGGTGGTGTAGCAGGTGGAGAAGATATTACTCAAGGTCTTCCACGTGTTGAAGAGTTATTTGAAGCTCGTAATCCAAAAGGACAAGCAACTATTGCTACAATTAATGGTAAAGTTAAAGATATTATTGAAGATCATGGTAAATACAAGATTAAAATAAAAAATAAACTTGAAGAAGTAGAACATGTAACTAATTATGGTACTAAACTTAGAGTTCAAAAAGGTGATGAAGTTACAGTTGGTGAAAAACTTACTGAAGGTAACATTAGTCCTAAAGAACTTTTAGCAGTAACAGATCCAATTACTACTCAAGAATATATTTTAAAAGAAATTCAAAAAGCTTATAGAGCTCAAGGTGTTGATATTAGTGATAAGCATATTGAAGTTGTTGTAAGTAGAATGATTTCTAAGATAAGAATTTTTGATGGTGGAGATACTGAATTACTTATAGGAAGTTTAGTAAATATTAAAGACTTTACAGATATTAATAAAGATGCAATTCTTAAGGGTAAAAGACCTGCAGTTGGTAAGCCAATACTTCTTGGTATTACTAAAGCTTCTTTAGAGACTGACTCATTCTTATCTGCAGCATCATTCCAAGAAACAACAAGAGTTCTTACTGATGCTTCAATTAAGGGTAAAGTTGATAAATTACAAGGTCTTAAAGAAAATGTTATTGTTGGTAAACTTATTCCTGCTGGAACGGGTGCTAAACAATATAGAGATGTTTCTTATGAACTTAAAAAACAGTTTTTATCTGATGAACCTTTAGAGGTTTTAGAAGAAGAGTTAATGGGATAGATTTAATCTATCCTTTTTTTGTAAATAAAAAATTTAAAAATAAATTATATAAAAAAGTTAAGATTTGGAATAAGTTATACGATAATGGATTACTTGATAGTAAAAAGTTTATTTTAAGTTATAATTCTTATAAAGGTCATATGAAACATAGTAATAGTTATAAATTTATAAAAATAGTAAATAATAAATTGAAAATAAAACTATAAAATTTAATAATTTATGGTGTATTTAAAATGAAATATATAAATTTCTTTTATGAAGTTTTATGTTTCATTTTTATATTGTATAAAAATTTATTAAATAGTCATTTTACAAAATATATTTATTGTTTTATAGTGGTATTAATTTTAATACGGGAGGACTTATTATGACTGATTTAATTATAAAAGATAATATTAAAATAGAAGATTTAATTTATGAAGTACGTGGTAAACAAGTGATGCTTGATAGTGATTTAGCTATTCTTTATGGATGTAAGAATGGTACTAAATCTATTAACTTAGCAGTTAAAAGGCATATTAATAGATTCCCAGAAAGGTTTTGTTTCAAATTAACTGAAGAAGAAAGTAAAAATTTTTGGTTTCAACTTGAAACCAAAAAAGATAATATAGAAACCAGAGGAGGAAAATATGATAGACCATATGCCTTTACAGAACAAGGAGTTGCAATGTTAAGTGCAGTTTTAAGAACAGAAGTTGCTGAAGAAGTAAGTATAAAAATAATGGATGCTTTTGTAGCAATGCGTAAATATATATCATCTAATCTAATAGAACAAAAATATATTAATAATATGGTTTTAAAACATGAAGAATCAATAAATTTGTTACAAGAATCATTTGAAAAGTTAGAAATTAAAGAAAAAGAAAAGATAAATCATATCTTCTTTGAAGGCCAAATATATGATGCATATTCTCTTATGATAGATATTTTAGGTAGTGCTAAAGAAGAAATAATAATAATCGATAACTATGCTGGAAAGAAGTTATTTGATTTATTACGAGGTATAGGAGTTGGTATTAAAATATATAGTAAAAACTTTGATTTAGAATTAATAAAAAAATATAATAGTCAGTACTCTAATATAAGTACCTTTATACATAATGGTTTTCATGATAGATTCATAATTCTAGATAAAAGTATTCTATATCACTGTGGTTCATCATTTAAAGATTTAGGAGTTAAATGTTTTGCTATAAATAAAGTAGACAATCAATTTTTATTGAAGGGTATTTTATCCTATTTAGATAAGTAATTTTAATTTTTTTGGTGTTTTTTATTTTTTTTAGTATAATTGTAATAGGTGGTTATATGAATAAAAAAGTTGTTGTTTTTGGTGGATGTACTGGTATAAGTTTTTTACTTAGAGGTCTTAAGAAGTTTCCTGTTGATATAACTGCTATTATTGCTGTTTCTGATAATGGATCTAGTACTGGTAAACTTCGTGAAGAATTTTTTATGCCTGCAATGGGGGATATTAGAAAAGCTATAGTTAGTCTTAGTGATGCAGATGAAAAAATAAAAGATCTTTTAGAATATAGATTCGATACTTATACTGATTTAGATGGACATCCTGTTGGTAATTTAATAATGGTTGCAATGTATAATATGACTGGAAATCTTAAGGAAAGTATAAAAACTCTTAGTGATTTTCTTAATGTGTCTCATAAACTTTTGCCTTTAAGTGAAGATTATCTTACTTTAATGGGTGAGACTATTGATGGTGATATAATTAGAGGTGAAAGTAATATTGGTCATGAGAAGAGAAAATTTAAAAGGTTTTTCTATGATGATTATGTTCATGTAGATTCTGAGGTTATATCTGAAATTAAGAATGCTGATTTGATTATTTTTAGTATTGGTAGTTTGTATACTAGTATTATTCCTCATTTATTAGCTAAAGATATTTTAAAGGCTTTAGATAGTTCTTCAGCTAGAATTTTATATACATGTAATGCTGTTGGACAATCTTGTGAAACTGATAATTATACTGTAAGTGAGCATGTTAGTGAAATAAATAAATATTTAGGAAATAGAAAAATTGATGCTGTTATTGCGGCAAATAGTTTGCTTCCTATGAATATAGTTGATAAATATATTGCAGATGAAAATAAACAATTAGTAAAGATTGATAAGGATAATATTTTAAAACTTGGTTGTGAGTTAATTGAAGGAGATTTACTTATTATTGAAGGTAATTATATCAGACATGATAGTATTAAGCTTGCAACAGCAATTTTTAATTATTTAATGAGGTGATTTTATGTCTTTTACTACAGAAATTAAAAATGAAATATGTTCTAATGATTTCTCTAAATTAGAAAATATTTGCATGCTTTCTGCTTTTGTAAGAAATAATGCCTCGTATAATAATGAGAATATTATAATTTTATCTGAAAATCCTAAAGTTGTTAGAAAAATATTTACTATTTTTAAAGACTTATATGATATTAATCCAGTTATTGTTCAAGGTAAAAGTAATAATTTTAATAAAAAGAGTTATTATAATATTATTATTCATGAAAAAATTGATTTAATTCTTAAAGATTTGATGGTATTTGATGAAGATGGAAAATATTTATCTGTTCCTAAAAGTTATTTTTTAGATGGTGAAGATTTAAAGAGAGCTTATCTTAGAGGACTTTTTCTTGCTAAAGGTAGTGTTAATGATCCTAAGAAATCTAGATATCATTTGGAGTTTTTAATAGATAATAAACTTGAAGCTTATTTAATAGTAGATATTCTTAAGGAATTTGATATAAGTGCTAAGGTTATTGTAAGAGATAAAGGTTATATGACTTATGTTAAAGAGGCTGAAAAAATAGGAGATTTTTTAAGAATTGTTAGTGCTAATAATGCTATTTTATATTATGAAGATATTAGAATTTATAGAGATCATAAGAATATGACTAATAGACTTAATAATTGTGAACAGGCTAATGTTGATAAGATAATTAGTGCTAGTGAAAAGCAGATTGAAGATATTAATTTGATTGAGGAAAAAATAGGATTAGATGCAGTTTCTGAAAAGATTAAAGATGTTATCATTTATAGAAAAAAATATCCAGAAGTATCTCTTTCTGAACTTAGTTATATAATTTCTAAAGAAACAGATCAAGATATTAGTAAATCTGGACTTAATCATAGATTTAGAAAAATTCATGAACTTGCTGATAAATTAAGAGATTAAAAAAGTAGGAAATTTCCTACTTTTATTTTATAAATAATTTTTCAATATTCTTTTTAGGTAAAAGCATTTTTAAGTCTTTATTTATTGTAAAAGTGTAACTTTTTCTTTCATCTTTTAATTTTTCTCCATCTATTGTCCAATTATTTTTTATTGATTCTTTAAAGTGTATTTCAAGTTTATCACAACTATGACAATATATTCCTGGGACATTTGTAATACCTTTATTCATTATTAGTAATAGGGTTTTTACTAAGTCTTTTCTTCTAGTTATGTTACAAAACATTACTTCAAATTTATTATCATCTAATTTTATATCCCTATATATGTTATTAAATCCTGCAATTCTATTAGCATTTGATATTAATATAAGTGAATAAAATCCTGTATATGTTTTATTATCAATTGTGTATTCTAATTCATATAATTTTGTAGTTTGAAAAAATTCTTTAGCACCATTTATTAAATAAGCTAGGTGACCTAATTTCTTTTTTAATTTTCTTGATGTTTGATATGGAACATTTATGAATTTACCAAATCCTGCGACATAGACAAAAGGTTGATTATTGATAAGTCCTAAATCTACTTGTTTTATTTCTCCTTCTAAAATTTTATCTACACTTTTAGTAATGTTTTTATTTAATCCTAACATATGTCCTATATCGTTAGTTGTTCCAACAGGAATATGAGATAAGATTAATTTATCTTTTCTTTGATAGTTACCACTTACTATTTCATTAAATGTTCCATCTCCCCCGATGGATAGTACTAAATCAGCTTGTTTTATTTTTTTTACATAATTTTTGGCATCACCATTTTTTTCAGTTAAATATAGGTTTGTTTTGTAGTTATGACTTTCTAATTTGCTAATTATTTCTTCTAAATCTTTTCTTTTAATACCTTTACCGCTTTCTAGATTGCAAATAAGTTCACAGGTTTTCATAACATCACCAAGTTTATTATACAAAAATTATTTTTTATTTTCAATTATTTTGTCAATTAGTCCATAGTTTTTGGCTTCTTTGGCTGATAAGAAATGATCTCTTTCTGTATCTTGTTCTATTTGTTCTATTGGTTGATTGGTATTATTGGATAATATTTTATTTAATTTATCTTTTAATTTTAAAATTCTTTCTGCTGCTATTTTTATTTCTGTTGCTTGTCCTTCGGCTCCTCCTAGTGGTTGATGAATCATGACTTCTGAGTTTGGCAGAGCGAGTCTTTTACCTTTTTGACCACTTGATAATAGAAACGCTGCCATAGATGCGGCCATTCCTATACAAATAGTTGACACTTCACTTTTTATGAAATTCATTGTGTCATATATTGCCATTCCTGCAGTAATTGATCCTCCGGGAGAATTTATGTATAAGCTTATATCTTCATGATTTTGAGAGTCTAAATATAGTAATTGCGCTACTACTGCGTTTGAAGTATTATCATTAATTTCTCCATTTAGAAGAATAATACGATCTTTTAGGAGTCTAGAGTATATATCATAACATCTTTCTCCTCCTATTTCTTTTTCTATTATTGTTGGAACTAAATTCATTTTATCACCTATTTAAATTATAGGATGAATTTTTAAATATTATGCGTATCAAAATTTTACATTATGTGATAAAATAATAATATATAATAAAGAGGGTGTTATATTATGGATAAAATAAATATAAAATATGATGGTAAAGATTATAAATTCAATAAAGGAGTAACTGTTTTGGATGTTTCAGAATCTGTATATAAAGGTAAATATCCTGTACTTGCTGCTTTTATTGATAATGAAATAGTTTCTTTAGATAAAAAAATTGTTAGTAATTCTAGTGTTAAATTTATTACTATGATGGATTCAGTAGGTAATAGAATGTATCAAAAAGGACTTATTTTTGTACTTGTTTATGCGTTTAAAGAAATATTTGGATATGATTATCATATTAAAGCATGTCATTCTATTGATAAAGCTATTAAGATTAGAACTAATCTTCCTTTAAATCATGAAAGACTTAATTTACTTAAAAGTAAGATGAAAGAAGTCATTGATAGTAATTTACCTATTGAAAAGTGTTTGGTTAAAAGAAAAGAAGCTAAGAAATATTTTTTGAGTATTAATGATGAAGCTAAAGCTGATACTTTTACTTATAATACTAACCATTATGTTACATTATATAAAATAGGAGATATGTATGATTATTATTTTTCTATTCTTCCTAATAGGACAGGAGTCTTTGAAGAATATGATTTATATTATTTAGATAATAGTTCATTTATCTTACAATTTCCTACTTTAACTGATGATGGAAAGATACCACCTTATGTCGATAGAGAAAAAATAATTGAGGCATTTGATAATAATTATAAATTATCTAAAAGACTAGGAATATTTAATAGTGCTGATATTAATAATATAGTTTCAAAAGGAAAAATTTCAGATGTAATAAAACTTACTGAAGTTGTTTCTAGTAATGATCTTCTTAATCTTGCTAAAGAAATAGAAAGTAGAAGAAATCATATAAAGATAGTACTTATTGCTGGACCATCTTCTAGTGGTAAGACTACTACTGCTAAAAAACTTGCTATGTATTTGAAAGCTTTTGGTTTAAACCCTAAATCTTTATCTATTGATGATTATTTTGTTGATAGAGAGGATACTCCAAAACTTCCAAATGGAGATTATGATTTTGAGACTATTAAAGCTATAAATATAGATTTATTTAATGATCATTTAATGAAATTAATAAACGGAGAAGAAGTTCATGTTCCTACTTTTAATTTCTTTAAAGGAAAAGGTGAATATTTAGGAAATAAGATAAAATTAGATCAAGATGATATTTTGATTATAGAAGGACTTCATGCTATTAATGAGGAACTGACTAAATCTATTCCAAAAGAGTCTAAATATAAAGTTTATATATCACCACTTACTGATTTGAATATTGATAATCATAATATGATTTCTAATAGTGACGTTAGGCTTCTTAGAAGGATGATTAGAGATAATAGAACTAGAGGATATGATGCTTTAGAAACAATTAGAAGATGGAAAACAGTAAGAGAGGGAGAAGAAAAATATATATTTCCTTTTCAGAACGATGTAGATTTTGTCTTTAATTCTTCACTTATTTATGAAATAGGTGTTTTGAAACTTTTTGCTGAACCTCTTTTATTTGGTATTGATAGTACATCGCCTTTATATGAGGAAGCAGTGAGGCTTTTAAACTTTTTGGATATGTTTGTTGGGATTCCTACGGATGAAATTCCAAGTGAATCTATTTTAAGAGAATTTATTGGTGGAAGTTATTTTGAATAGGAGTTGATTTAATGAAAGTTGCAATAAATGGTTTTGGGAGAATAGGAAGACTTGTTTTTAGAATTCTTATGGAGGATAGTTTTTTTGAGGTTGTAGCAGTTAATGATTTAACTGATGCTAGGGAACTGGCTCATTTGCTTAAGTATGATTCTAGTCAAGGTAATTATAAAGTGAATGAAATTAGTTATAGCGATGGTTATTTATTAGTTGGTAATAAAAAAATATTAGTTTTAGCAGAGAAAGATCCATCTAATCTACCATGGGATAAGCTAGCAATTGATATGGTTTTTGAATGTAGCGGTAAGTTTAATAAGAAAGAAGAAGCTATGAAGCATGTTGATGCTGGTGCTGGTAGAGTAATTGTTTCTGCTCCTTGTAAGGGAGATGTTAAAACTATTGTTTATGGGGTTAATGAGGAAATACTTACTGGTAATGAAAAAATTGTTAGTGCAAGTAGTTGTACTACTAATTGTTTGGCACCAGTACTTAAAGTTATAAATGATAAGTTTGGAATAAAAAAAGGTTTTATGACTACTATTCATGCTTATACAAATGATCAAATGATTCTTGATGTTAGTCATAAAAAAGGTATTGATTCAAGACGTGGTAGAGCTGCTGCTATTAATATTATTCCTACTTCAACGGGGGCAGCAAATGCAATAGGCCTTGTAATTCCAGAACTTGATGGTAAGATGGATGGTATGGCTATGAGAGTTCCAGTTAGTGATGGGTCTGCAGTTGATTTGGTTTTAGAACTTGAAAAAAAGGTTGATGTTTCTTTGATAAATAAAGAATTTATAAATAATAAAAATGAGGTTTTAGATGCTACATATGATCCAATAGTATCTAGTGATGTTATCGGTAGTACACATGGTGGTGTTGTTGATTTATCTCTTACTAATGTTTTAAATTCTGATTATGGGCAACTGGTTAAAATTGTTGCTTGGTATGATAATGAATATGGTTATTCTAGTCAAATGGTAAGATGTGCTAAATATTTTGCTGAATTGATAAAAAAATAAAGCTCATAAAGATTATTAATATTGTATTTTTATTAATAGTCTTTTTATTTATATTGATAAGTTTAAGAAAGGGTTTAAAATGAATAGAAAAGGTATATTATTTGATTTAGATGGAACATTATGGGATACATTTGATATTACTTTTAAAAGTATTAATAAAATTGTTAAAAAGTATAATTTAGATAAAGTATCTAAAGAGACTGTTATTAAAAGTTTTGGTTTAAATAAATTTGAAATATCTAAATTATATTTTCCTAATGTGGAACTTGATAAAGGATTAAAGTATTTTGATGAGTCTGAAATTTTTAACATTGAATATCTAAAAAATCACGGAGGAATAGTTTATTCTGGGGTAAGGGATGTTTTAATTAAACTTTATGAAAAATATGATTTATTTATAGTTAGTAATGCTTCTAGTAAGAAATATATCGAAGCTTTCTTGATATCTTCTAATTTAGGTAAATATTTTAAGGATTATATCGCTGCTAGTGAGATAAATATTTCTAAGGCCTGTGCTATAAATAAAATAATTAATGATTATAGGCTTGATTGGTGTGTGTATATTGGAGATACATTAAAAGATATGGAAGCGGCTAAACTTTGTAATATTCCTTTTATTCAGGCTAGGTATGGGTTTGGTGATGTGTGTAAATGTGATTATTATATTAATTCTATAAATGAACTTCCATATATTATTTATAAAAATTTTAAATAAAAAAAGTCTCTATATTTAGAGCCTTTTTTATGTAAATAATATTATCTATTTTTTTCATTATGAGATTTTTTTATAGCTTTCTTTCCTAATTTCCATTTTTTATGAATTTTATATATTGGTTTGTTTATAACTAAATCAAATTCTCCAATATATTCAGTTACTTCAGCATTATATCCTAATTTCATTTCATTTAATCCTTGAAACTTGTTACTTTTAAAATTACCTGTTATGGCATTTAAATCAAAATATACAGCACCTAATTTAGAGTATTTTTCTATTATATACCATTTAGTTAAGAATGTTGGATAAAATAGTTTATAAGCTGGATTTTGGCCTTCTATTATTAGTTCTACGCCGTAGCGTTCAATTATGACTGCAGTGGTACCAATAATTAATCCTTGAGGGTTGTTAGAAAATAAATTGGTAGCAGTTTCAAGCTCTTTTTTATAGATAGCTAGTACTTTATCTGATGTTATTTTAGAATTTGTTAACTTATTACTAATTTTATTTTTTAAGGCTGCATCTTGTATTTCTCTATTTAATTCTTCATTTTTTTGTAATTCTTGTTCATAAATTAGTTTTATATTATTTAAATATTTTTCAGTATTTAATTTAGCAAAATATAATTCAAAATTATCTCCAAAACATTCAGCAAATTTTTTATAATAGTTTAATTTTCTGTAATGTTTTTTTGCAACAAATTTATAAAAAATTTCAATATCATTGTGATTTCCTTGAAGTACTTCAACACCTCTAGATGAAGCTTTTCTGATTTTGTTTTTAACACTTGGATCTAAGTTTTCAAATAAAGTAGAACTGGATCCTGTTACTTTTAAGATGGCATTCCATCTTGGTTTTAGAGTACCAAATGCTTTATTGTCTCCAAAGTATTCATATCCTATTTTTGTTAAAAAAGGTATAAGATCATTTGTATAAGGACTTCTTAAAATATTACCATCTTTATCTCTTTTATTATTTACGACAGGGGGATCTATTTTTAAAAATATAATATTGTTTTTAGCTAGGAATCGTTTCATTTTGTTAGTTACATCTATAATTAAATCTTTGTTATCATAATCGATTAAATATCCTCTAGGGGCATAAGCATATTTATAATTTAAAAATAGCTTTTGTATAAGCATTAGGCATGCACCGACTAGGTTATTTTGATCATTAGTAAATCCATAGTAATGCGGTTCAAATCCTTCACTACTCATTAAACTTCCGTATGCTGATGTTTGATAATATGTATGTAGAGGATGATTAATTGAAAAATTATCGAATTGTTCAGGGGTTAGTTTTACTATTTTCATAATATCCTCCTTTAGTATTATTCTATATATTATGATATCCGTTTTTGGACAAAAATGCAATAAAAAGTTTTATTATGCTTTATTTTATTATATAATTAAGATAATATGTGAGGTGCAATATGGAAATAAAGAATATAATTGGAAGAGAAATTTTGGATTCTAGAGGTAATCCAACAGTAGAAGTTGATGTTTTTTTAAGTGATGGTAGTTTTGGACGAGCAAGTGTCCCTAGTGGAGCTTCGACAGGGTCTAATGAAGCTTTGGAGCTTCGTGATGGAGATAATAATCGTTATTTTGGTAAGGGCGTTTTGAAAGCAGTAAATAATGTAAATACAGTACTGTGTGATCTATTAGTTGGTGAAGATGTTTATGATCAAAAAAGACTTGATTATCTTATGATAGATTGTGATGGTACTAAAAATAAATCTAGATTAGGTGCTAATGCTATTTTAGGAGTTTCTCTTGCTTGTTTAAAAGCTGCGGCTAATAGTAAAAATCTTCCTCTTTATAAATATATAGGTGGTGGTAACAGTATGCCACAGTTAATGATGAATATTTTAAATGGAGGAATGCATGCTGATAACAATTTAGATTTTCAAGAATTTATGATAGTTCCTAAAGCTAATAGTGTAAAAGAGAGGATAAGAATTGGTAGTGAGGTTTTTCATACTTTAAAAAATATATTAAAGAGTAAAGGATATTATACAGGTGTTGGAGATGAGGGAGGTTTTGCTCCTAATCTTAAAGATAATTATGAAGCTCTTGATTTAATTTGTGAGTCTATTACTTTAGCTGGTTATACTTTAGGAGAAGATGTTTCGTTAGCTCTTGATGTTGCAGCATCAGAGTTTTATAAGGATGGTTATTATTTTCTTGATAATAAAAAACTTTCTTTAGATGATATGATTGATTATTACAAAGACCTTGTAGATAAATATCCTATTATTTCTATAGAAGATCCTGTTTGGGAAAATGATTTTGAAGGCTTTAAAAAAATAACTGATGTTCTTGGAGATAGAATTCAATTAGTTGGTGATGATTTGTTTGTTACAAATAAGGAATTTTTAAGTAAAGCGATTAATATGAATGCTGGTAATGCTATTTTAATTAAAGCAAATCAAATTGGAACAGTTACTGAAATGATAGAAACTATAAATTTAGCAAAAGAAAATAATTATAGAACTATTATTTCTCATAGAAGTGGGGAGACTGATGATACTTTTATTGCTCATTTTGCAGTTGGTCTTGATTTAGGGCAAATAAAGACAGGTTCTTTATCTAGGATGGATAGAATTTCTAAGTATAATGAACTTATACGTATAGAGGAAGAAATAAATAAATAGTTTTATTTTGTCTATAATATTTCGTTTTTTTGTAAATATACTTTGGTAGGTGATTTACATGAATGAAATATTTTTTTTAATATTTGCTTTTTTAACAGTTTTTCTTAGTATAAAACTTTCATATTATGCTGATTTACTTAGTAAAACTTCTGGAGTTAGTAAGGCATTAGTTGGAGGTATTGTTTTAGCGGGGGTTACTTCTCTTCCTGAATTTGTTACATGTTTTAGTGCTATGGTCGTGGATAATCCTGCGCTTGCTATTGGGGATATTATAGGTAGTAATCTTTTTAATCTATTTATGATTTGTTTTTTTGATATAGTATTTATTAAAAAAATGATTTTTTCAAATACTTCTAGATCGCATAATATTGTTATTCTTATTCTCATTTTAAATTATTTAGCTCTTTATTTATTTGTTAGTAAAATATTTGATTTTAGTTTATTATCTATAGGATTTCCAAGTATTCTTATAATTGCTACATATATATTATATTTGAAGAAGATCCCTAAATTTGAAGAGGAGAGTTATGTTATTAATGAGGATGGCTCTGCTAAAAAAACTGTTGTTAAACTTGCAATTGTTTCTTTATGTATGGTTATATCTAGTGTGTTATTAACAATTATTGTTAATAACATATCAATTGCTCATCCTTCATTTTCTAGTAGTTTTTTAGGTGCTATATTTTTAGGTATTACTACTTCACTTCCTGAAGTTGTAACTTTTTATGCGTTAATTAATATTAAAAGTTATGATATAGCCGTTTCTAATATAATTGGTAGTTGTCTTTTTAATTTACTTGTTTTAGCTATTGGAGATATAGTTTTTTTAGGATATCCAGTATATATGTTTTCAGATAATGATACCTTGATATTAGTTATTTTAGGGCTTTTGTTTTTAGTATCTTGTTTAATAATTAATTATAGAAAAAGATGTAAGAATTTATTTTCTTATGGATTTATTTCTTTTTTAGTGATAGTAGTTTATTTAGTTTTTTGGCTTTCAAAGTTTTTATAAGAAGCAATATTGTAAAATAAGAATAATTTATGTAGATGATGATTTTGGTAATATCAAAAACAGAATAAAGATAATTAGAAATGAATCTATTGCTGAGATGTATTGGAATAAAAAATGGGACAAATAATTGGGCTAATAGTACACTTAATATATATTTAAATAATGATTATTATGTTGGTTTGACAAATAGTGCTAAAAATATGATTGATAATGTTAAATATTATCTTGGTGGTTATAACGATGTTTCTATAACAAAAGAGGAAGTATATAATTATGAGAGAAAAATAATAGGGAATGATTATTTTTATGGAGCAAACGAGAGTAATATTATTAGTAAAATTGGTATACTGTATTTAAGTGATTATGGATATGGTGCAAATAGTAGTTGTAGTCATGTTTTAACTAATTATCATGATGAGATATGCACTGGTAATAACTGGTCATATTTATTCATATAGTGTTGCTTATTCTCCGTTTTATGTAAGACCTGTTTTATATCTTGCTTTTGATGTTATTATATCCGGAGGGGCTGGAAAAGAAACAAATCCTTATATATTATCTGTTAACGATTAATGTATGAATAATGTAAATATATTATTTTTTATTTATAAGTATTTGTAATTATTGACATTTTGTTATTTTTTTAGTACAATTTTGTCAGTTTTTATGTCTATGTAATATAGATATTTTAGGGGTGATATTATGGATATGCAAAGATTAATCGGTAAAAGTAATACCGATATTATAAATTTGGTTAATAATGAAGATTTAAGTGATGATGATGTGCAATATTTATTTGATACTTTAGGAGATTCTAAATTTCCTTATAAAGAACAATTTAATATTGTTAGTAAAGATGTTGTTAATAAAGATGGATCAATTAATAACGATAAAATTATATCTTTAGGTTGGCCTTCTGATAAATTGTATTTATTTTTATATTATTTAAAAATGTTTGTAGATGCTGAACTTAATGAGGTTGATAAAGATATAGAAAATAAAGAAGAATTTTTTACTAATAATAATATTTCAGATACTGAAGATATTATTAAGCTATACCTTGCTGAGACAAGTAGAGTTCCTTTATTAACTATTTCTGAAGAAATAGAACTTGCTAAGCGTATTGAATGTGGTGATGAAGAAGCTAAAAAGAAACTTTGCGAGGCTAATTTGAGATTAGTAGTAAGTATTGCTAAGCGTTATACTAATCGTGGTCTTTCTCTATTAGATCTTATTCAGGAAGGTAATATTGGATTGTTTAAAGCAGTTGGTAAATTTGATTATACTAAAGGTTATAAATTTTCAACATATGCTACTTGGTGGATTAGACAAGCAATTACTCGTTCTCTTGCAGATCAAGCTAGAACTATAAGAATACCAGTTCATAGAGTTGAAGAAATAAATAGATTAATGAGAGCACAAAGAGTACTTATTCAAGAGTTAAATAGAGATCCTAGTGAGAAAGAATTAGCAGAAAGACTTCAAATATCTGAGGATAAAGTTCGCGAATTAATTATGAATTCTCAAGAAGTTATATCTTTTGAAACTCCTGTTGGTGATGATGAGGATACTATGGTCGGAGATCTTATTCCGGATAAAGATTCTGTTTCGGGTGAAGATTATGCTATTAGTTTAGCACTTAAAAATGATCTTGTTGAAATACTTAAGTTATTGAGTGATCGTGAAAGGGATGTTATTAAGTTAAGATTTGGTTTAGATGATGGTAAATCTAAGACTTTAGAAGAAGTTGGGCAAATATTTGGTGTAACTCGTGAAAGGATAAGACAAATAGAGTCAAAAGCTCTTAGAAAATTACGTACTCTTGCTGCAAAGAATGGTCTTGATGAATATACTCAAAGAGGTCCTATATTTAATAGAAGTGGTTACGGTGTTGATATAAAAAAAAGAAATGAAAAAAATCGTAAAGAAAAAATTCAAGAAGTTTCAAATTGGAAAGATAATGAAGGTAATTATTTAACTAATGTTGAAATAGCTATTATAGATCTTTATTTTGGAGTGAATGGTAAACCGGTTAATGTTCTTCCAAAAATTTGTGAATCTTTAGGTGTTTCAGTTTCTGATATTAATATTGCTATTAGGAAATATTATTTATTACAAACGAAATATGAGAAATATCAAATTGAAAATAAAAAACAAAGTGATGAACAACAAGATCAGGATAAGAGATTTAAGGTTAGAAAAATTTAAGCAAAATAGTGTTATTATTTTGCTTTTTTTTATAAAAAAGTGCTAAAAAGTGCTTGATTTTAATATAATATTGTGATAATATTGTGATGT